>QJYK01000126.1 GCA_003248075.1 Gemmatimonadota bacterium
CATCGGATCAGGCACCTTCATGGAGGTTGGGCGGCCGGCGGTAGCGAGCCCGGGCCCAGAAGTGATAGACGGGAAGGCCCAGCAGGACCAGTCCAAGACCCACAAGGCTGGAGCGAAGATCCGAAGCCACCTGGTGCACGACGATGGCGAACGCCGAGGTCGCGAAGACGAGAGGTACCCATGGGTACCCGGCGATCTCGTAGCTCCGCGTCAGATCCGGGCGTCGACGAAGCAGGATCAGGCCGATCGCCATGAGGCCGAAGAAGATCCACTCGGTGTAGACGACCCGCGTGAACAGGGCCCGATAGCTCCCGGTTGCCACGAGAACGCTGGACCACGCGCCCTGTAGCAGGATCGCCCTGTGCGGAGTGTGATAGCGGGGGTGGACCTCGCCGGCCCATGAGAAGAGCAGCCCGTCGCGCGCCATGGCGTAGTAGACCCGGGGGCCGGCGAGCACGATGCCGGACACCGCGCCGAACGTCGAGAAGACCACGAGCCCGGACATGGCCGCACCACCTCCGCGGCCGAAGACCGCGTCCGCGGCGTCCGCAGCCACCCGCGTGGATGCCGCCACCACCTCGAGCGGAAGCACCCACAGGTAGACCGCGTTGAGCGCGATGTAGCACACCGTGACCAGCACCGTCCCGACCACGAGCGCCCGCGGGATGGTCCTGCGCGGGTCCGCGGTCTCTTCGGCGTTGTAGGTGACCATGTGCCAACCGCCGAACGCGAAGAGCCCCGCGACCATCCCGAGCCCGAAGTCGCCCAACCCCCACGACGCGACGCCCGGCGACCCGGCCAGCCCCACCTGTTCGTGGGCTGCACCCCCGAACGAGAACCCCAGCGCGATGATGGCCAGCACAGCCAGCAGCTTTCCGCCCGTGAAGGCCGTTTGCAGCAGCGTGCCGTGGCGCACGCCCAGGTAGTTGACGCCGCTCAACAGGACGATCGCGGCCACCGCCACAGCCCTTACTCCCGTCTCGTCGAGCGGCAGGAAGAACCCCACGTAGCGTCCGAAGACGGTCGCGATCGCGGCGATGATCCCGGAATGCATCGTCCAGAACATCGCCCAGCCCCACAGAAAGCCGAGCCAGGGGCCGAACGCCTCCCGCAGGAAGGCGTAGACTCCTCCCGACTCGGGGAGCGCCGAGGCGAGCTCGGCGGTCACCAGTGCGCCGAACAGGGTCAGGACCCCGCTCAGCAGCCACACCAGGTAGATACCGCCGGGTGTCGGGACCCGACCGGTGATCTCCGACGGCTGCACGAAGATCGACGCTCCGATGATCGTCCCCACGACCATCGCGGTGGCGTGGGGGAGGCGGATGGCGCGATCGAGGACGGGGCGGGACATGGCCGGGAAGGCTGTCGGCGGTGGGACGGTCGCGCAAGGCGTCGGAACCTATTGGGCCACGCCGAAAAGGACTCCACCGCCGCACTCTTGCCCGTCCAGTACGCCCGCGGCACGTTGGCGGCCCCGTCCCCCTCGCGGAGAGCAGAAATGCGCGCGACTGTCCTGAGCCTCACGGCCCTCGTAGCGACCGTGATCCCGGTGGCGGCTCGTCAGGTGGATTCGACGACCTACGCCGCGCTCCGCTGGAGACATGTCGGTCCCGAGGGGAACCGGGCCATCGCCGTGACGGGGGTGCCGGGTGATCCGCTGACCGCCTTCGTGGGCGCTGCATCGGGTGGCGTCTGGAAGACGGACGACGGCGGAGCGAGCTGGCGCCCGACGTTCGACGACCAGAGCGTCCAGTCGATCGGGTCGCTGGCCATTGCCCCCACGGCACCGAACGAGGTGTGGGCCGGCACCGGCGAGACCTTCATCATCCGCCCGGCGCTGGCGATGGGCGACGGGATCTACAAATCCACCGACGGGGGCGAGAGCTGGGCCCACATGGGCCTGGAGGCGACCGGACGCATCGGCCGTGTCGTCGTGCACCCGCGGAACCCGGACGTCGTGTACGTCTGCGCCCTCGGCCACGCCTACGCGCCTCAGCGCGAGCGGGGCGTGTACCGAACCAACGACGGTGGCCGGAGCTGGAAGCTCGTCCTGTTCGTCGACGAGGGCACCGGCTGCTCCGATCTCGCCATCGACCCGCAGCGCCCCGACATCCTCTTCGCCGGCATGTGGTCGCTCCAGGTCGACCCCTGGGGCCTGAGATCCGGAGGCGCGGGAGGTGGCGTGTACGTCACGCGCGACGCGGGGGACCATTGGTCGAAGCTGGCGGGAGCAGGGCTTCCCGCCACCGACCAGCGTGTCGGTAAGGTCTCCGTGGACGTGGCCTACTCGGACCCGGACCGCGTATACGCGCTCATCGAGCAGGATCATCCGACGCTTTATCGGTCGGACGACGGGGGGCGGCGTTGGCGCCTGATGAACCGCGACCACGACATGGCCGAGCGCGCGTCCTACTACACGCGGCTGCGCGTCGACACCGCGGACCCGGACCGCGTCTATTTCGCGTCGGTGCGCTTCGGCATGAGCCAGGACGGGGGCGCGAGCCTGGTCGCGAACCCTCCCCGAGGTGGAGGGGACACGCACGACGTGTGGGTGGACCCGTCGGACCCGGCCCGCTTCATGGTCGCGGACGACGGCGGTGCCAACATCACGTTGAACCGCGGGCGGTCCTTCGAGCGGGTGGTCCTGCCGATCGCGCAGATGTACCACGTGTTCACCGACAACGAAGTGCCCTACAACCTGTACGGAAACCGACAGGACGGCTGGTCCTACAAGGGCCCGTCGAACTCCCGCGCGGGCGGAATCACGGTCGGGCACTGGCAGGGCGTGGGCGGGTGCGAGTCCGGCTTCGCGATTCCGGACACGGCCGCGGACAACCGGGTTTGGTCCGGCTGCTACGACGGCGGGCTCGAGGTGTTCGATCCCGCGACCGGACACGTTCGGAACGTGCGTGTGTGGCCGGAGGCGGCGTATGGATGGCGGCCGGCCGACGTGCGTTACCGATGGCACTGGACGTTCCCGATCGTGATCTCCCCTCACGACCACAACACCGTCTACGTGGGCTCGCAGCACGTGCATCGCACGCGCGATGGCGGGTCGAGCTGGGAGGTGATCAGCCCGGATCTGACACTCGACGACGAGTCGAAGCAGCAGGACTCGGGCGGCATGACGACGGACAACCTCATGACCTTCGACGGATCGGTGCTCTACGCGCTCGCCGAGTCGCCCGTGCGGCAGGGGGTGCTGTGGGCTGGCAGCAACGACGGCCAGATCCACGTCAGCACCGACGGGGGCACGACCTGGCGGAACGTGTCCGGCAACCTGCCCGATCTCCCGACCTACGGACAGTTCTCGAACATCGAGCCGTCACGCTGGGACGCCGGCGCTGCCTACGCGTCGGTCGACTTCCACCAGATGGGGATCTTCGATCCGTTCATCTACAAGACGACCGACTACGGAGGTTCCTGGAGCCGTGTCGACGCCGGGATCGAGCGATCGCCCTCCTCCTTCGTGCATGTCGTCCGCGAAGACCCGGTGCGTCGAGGCATGCTGTTCGCGGGGACCGACAACGGCGTCTGGTTCACCCTCGATGACGGCGCCAGCTGGCTGAGCCTGCGCAACGGGATGCCTGCCGCCCCGGTGTACTGGCTGACCGTTCAGCCGCACTTCAACGACCTGGTGGTCGGGACCTACGGCAGGGGCTTCTGGATCATGGACAACATCACCCCCCTGCGGGCGCTGGACACGGACCTCTCCGGGCGGCCCATCGCCGTGGTACCACCGATGCCCGCGTACCGCTTCCAGCCGATCCAGGGGCTGAAGAGTACGCCGAGCCATGTCAATGGACAGAACCCACGTTACGGCGCTGCCATCGATGTGTGGCTGGGCGCCGCGGCTGCCGGCTCCCTGAGCGTCGAGATCGGCGACCCGGGCGGCGGGGGCCCGATCCGCACTCTGACCCAACCCGGACGCGCCGGCCTCAACCGCGTGCAGTGGGACCTGCGACACGAGGCGCCGCGCGCCCCGAGGCTCCGCACCCCACCGCCGGACATGCCCTGGATCGAGATGGAGCAGGACGGGACGCGGCGGCTGCGCACCTGGGATCTCGACATCGCCGGCGGTCAGGTCGGCCCGCTCGCGGTGCCGGGCGTCTACCCCGTGCGCATCCGAGCGGGCGACGAGACCGTGGAGACCTCGGTGGAGGTGCTGAAGGACCCGAGCTCCACGGGCTCCCTCGAGGACATCCGCGCCCAGGTGGCGCTGTCCCTGGCGCTTCGCGACGATCTGGGCCGGATCGCGGACATGATCGATCGGATCGAGTGGATCCGTGAGCAGGTCGAAGACCTACGCGACCTTTCGCGGGTGGAGGCTGACGCCGAGGCGGTAGCCGAGGCAGCGGCCCAGTTCCGCACGAAGCTGCTGGACGTCGAAGGGCGCCTGTTCGATCTGAACCTCTCGGGCGCGCGGGAGGACGCGTTCCGTGCCCCCATGCGGCTCTACGGCCGCATGGGGGCCCTGGGCAGCGACCTCGGCCGCTTCGGGGCGGACTTCGCGCCGACCCGCCAGCAGCAAGAAGTCTACGATCTCCTGAAAGCGAGGCTGACCGAGGCGGGCGACCTCCTGGACCGGCTCCTCGCCGTCGATCTGCCTGCGCTGAACGAGCAGTTGCGGGCGCGCGGAATCCCCATCATATCCTAGGAGCCTGTCCGAGTAGTACAGCGGGCCGCGCACATGGGGCTTACGCGGCTCAGCGTAGGAGCGACGACGAGTCGTAGCCATAGCTACGGCGAGGAGGGGCGACGACCGATCAGCGGCGTAACCCCCATGTGCCCCAACACCCAGTTGGACGTGTACATATGCGGTCACGGGGTTGGGGTGGCACCCCAACGCGGGCCGTCCCCTTGGCGATGGGGCCCTTCAGCCTTCGATCCGCACCTTGATCGAGTAACGATCCGGATCGATCGCGCCCTGCGACGTGGGTGCAGGAGCGACTTCGAGAAGCGTGAGGGTGAAGCCGCCGACCCTGGCGGCCCGGGGCTCCAGGGTCGTGTTCACGACGTAGGGAACCGTCGGACCCGTGCCCAGGGTGAGCCCGAGCTCCACGCCGGCGTTCCCCTGCCACACGCAGATCGCGTCGATCGGGCACCTGGAATCCTCCACCACACGCAGGAAGAGGACCCGCAGCACCGAGGTTCCTGCTTGCGCCTCCTGACCGGCGCGCAGCGTGAGCTCCACGGGGCCGTTGTCCAGCAACGCGTCGGACCGGCCCTCCGGGGCCGTCGAGGGGGAGCAACCGACCACGGCGGCGGTCACGAGCAGTGAGAACGTCGTTCGGGTCAACATGTATTTTCAGCTCGCAGCAATGCGTGAATGTCGATCGAAGTCCGGATCACCCATTCAAACGAGCGGGGCGCCCCCCTTGTGACGGAGGCGCCCCGTGGCCGCGTCGAGGGCGACCCGGCGTGGGGCTCAGTCCTCCAGGAGCGGCGGCTCCTTCGTGTCGTTGACGCCCAGTGCCACGCCGGTTCCGACGCCGGCTCCGATGGCGATCGCGGTACCGGCGCCCACCACGGGAAGGATGGCCACCAGGGGCGCAGCGAGCACCGTGGCCCCGACTCCGGCCCACAGCCCCAGGAGGGGCTTTTCGACCAAGCTCGTATATCGGAGACGCCTGCCGACGAACTTGCGTGACTTGACGTGTCCGTAGACGCCGATGACGCCCGCGGCGATGAACTCCAGCATCCTGTCCCCCCGGTCGGGGTTTCTCATTGCCTCAAGAGGGACCACCGTCCCTCCCTCAACCATACGGGTACGCGACCTCGCGGGTTCCGGCACCGCCTCCGAGGGTCAGTCCAGGTGCACCCACCTCCCGTCCTGCGCGACGGTCACCTGCAAGCCGAGCCGCTCCTCCATTCCCTTGCGCAGGGCGTCGGATTCTCGGGGCTCCCCATGCACCAGGAAGACCCGCCGTGGAGGTTTCGGGGCCGACGCGATCCAGTCGATAAGCTCGCTCTCGTCTGCATGAGCCGACAGGCCGTGCATGACCGATACCTCGGCCCGGACCGGCACGGTCCCACCGTGGATGCGCACGTTGGGCTTGCCCGCCAGGAGGTCCGCACCGCGGGTGCCCGCTGCCTGATAACCCGTGAGCAGGACCGTGTTGCGGCGGTCCGGAGCGAAGGCCCGGAGGTGATGGAGGATCCGACCCCCGGTGAGCATGCCGGCTCCGGCGATGAGGACCATCGGGCCGCGTCGGCGGTTGAGCGCCTTGGATTCCTCAACCGTACGCGTGTACTTCGCGATGCTGAAGACCGCGGACGTGCTCGTCGGATCCAGTCGGTGAAAGGCGGGATGCTCGTGGTACAGCTCAGTGACGTCGATCGCCATCGGGCTGTTCAGGAAAACCGGGACTCTCGCCGCCGCCCCCGACTCGAAGACGCGCCACAGGGCCAGGAGCATGAGCTGAGCCCGTCCCACCGCGAACGCGGGGATCATCAGCACGCCGCCCCGGCGGATCGAGCGACGCAGCACCAGCCCCAGCGCCTCCACGGGGTCGACGGTCGGGTGCTCCCTCCCGCCGTAGGTCGATTCCATCACCACGAAGTCGGCCGGTGCGGGCGGGGCCGGTGGTGGGATGAGGAGGTCGTGTGGCCGGCCGAGGTCCCCTGAGAAGAGGATCCGGGGCTCGCCTCCCGCGCTCAGGAGCGGCGACGCGGCCCCGAGGATATGGCCCGCCGTCGCGAACCGGAGCGTCACGCCTCCGAGATCCACGTCGGTATCCATCGGTTGCGGTCGTAGGTACGGCTCGACGGCACGGGCCTCTCGCTCCGTGTAGAGCGGGCGAGGGTCGGCGTGCCTCGAGTAGCCCTTCTTCTTGGCGTAGCGCGCGTCCTCCTCCTGGAGGCGTCCGGAGTCGGCCAGCAGGATCTCCGTCAACCCCTTGGTCGGCTCGGTACAGTGGATGGGTCCCTTGAAGCCCTCCTTGACCAGCACGGGGAGGTAGCCCGTGTGGTCCAGGTGCGCGTGGGTCAAGACCACCGCGTCGAGCTCCGACGGATCTACCGCAAGCGGCTCGCGGTTCCGCAGACGCAGAGCCTTGAGCCCCTGGAACAGCCCACAGTCGACGAGGATCCGCTTCGTCCCGATGTCGACGAGGTGACGCGAGCCCGTCACCGTGCCCGCCGCACCCAGGAAGGACAGCCTCATCGCGGGTGCTCTTCTCTCGCTGCGTGGGCTCCGGCCCCCCGTGATGCCGCCTCGCTTTGGGCGCCCGTACCGGTGAGCACCCGTACGGCGTGGTCGGGCACGCCCGCGAGCTCGACCTTGAGCCCCGTGACGCGGAGCTGATCCAGCATCTCCGCGAGCTGATAAGCCCCGGTCAGGTCGATGCGGCCGAGGCCACCGCAGTGGATGACGACCTCCTCCACGTCCGGCTCATCGCTGAGCGCCGCGAGGATCACGTCATCGAGCACCGGCGCCGAACCGAACCAGAGCACGCCCTGTGGCTCCAGGTGGAGCGTGCCCCCCACCCGACGCGAGGCCACGACGGGGCGGAGCTCCTTCAACAGATGCACGGCTCCGGCTGCGAGGACGCCGAGGAGCACCGCGTGCTCCACATGCGGGGCGAGCGCGAGCGTGAGCGCGAAGGTCCCCCAGGCGATCAGCGCCTGGCTCTTCGAGACGCTCCAGATGCGGAGCAGCGTCCGGGGACGGAAAAGGCTCCACACGGCGGCGATCACGATGCCGGCGAGCACCGCGCGGGGGAGCGGCGACAGGATGTCCGCGAAGGGCAGGAAGAGCAGCACGGTGAGGCCGGTCACCAGCCCGCTCCAGCGGCTTCCGGCACCAGCCATCCGATTGAGGGAGCTCCGGGCGAACGACCCTCCGACGGGGAAGCCCCCGGTCAGGCCCGCGGCGACGTTGGCTGCCCCCTGGCTGAGAAACTCCCGGTTCGCGTCCCAGCGCTCGCGGTCTTCCGAGGCGAAGGCCCGCGAGATCGATGCCGCCTCGGCGAAGCCGATCAGGGCGATCACGACCCCTGGCAGCACCAGCGTCGGCAGTCGGCTCCAGGGCAGGCCGACCGTGAGTGGGGGAAACGAGGTGGGGATGTCCCCGACGGTGGGCCCCGCGTAGCCGGTGATCCGTGAATAGAGGAGCCCGACCCCGGCCGCGACGAGCACGCCCGGAATCCGCGGAGCCACCCGACGCCCCGCGACGATGATCACGGCTGTGCCCGCAGCGAACAGGAGGGACATCACCTCCCATTCGCCGGGGTGCGACAGCGTCCAGCTCGCGCGCAGCAGGACGCCGCCCCGGGGCGCGTTGGCACCCAGAGCTCCCGGAAGCTGCGACGCCACGATCAAGACCGCCGCGCCGGACATGAAGCCTTCGAGGAGGGGCCTCGACATCAGATAGGAGAGCCAGCCGGCGCGGCTGAGGCCCACCGCGATGCGGGTGACGCCGATCACGACCGCCAGGAGGCCCGCGAGCGCCAGATAGTCCGGGCTGCCGGGCTCGGCGAGCGGTACCAGCGCGCCGTAGGTGAGCAGCGCCGTCGTGGCCACGGGCCCCGTCTGGAGGTAGGGGGACGACGCGAAGAGCGCCGCGGCGATCAGGGGCACGCCGAGCGCGTACAGGCCCGTGTAGCCCGGCATTCCGGCGAGGTCGGCGTACGCGAGGGACTGGGGGATACCGATGAGCGCGACGCTCACCCCCGCGATGATGTCACGACCCCGGAAACGGTGCCGCGGTGTAGCGACGATCGTGGTCACTCGGGCGTCCTCGCGATCTCGGACAGCGCCGCCTCTCCTTCGCTCGAAAGGCTCCTCAGGAGCTCCGAGGCAGCGCCGGCCCGTCGCTCGCCGAAGCGCGCAGTCTCACCGAGAAGCGAAGCGCGTTCGAGGTGCCTCGCGGCCGCCCGGTCCATCTCTTCGGCCAACGCCCCGAGCACCTCGGGGGCCGACTGGCCCAGGAGGTGCTCGAGCACCCACCGTCGCTCGCCGACACGCAGCCCCAGTCCCCGCTCGCGGGCGATGCGTGTCAGCGCGCGACGGGTCAGGATGGTCCCCGTCCGCACCGGCGCCAACAGAGCCGACACGAATCCCGCTCCGCCCTCGACACGCGGGTCGGGAAGCGCAGGAGCCTCGGCGAGGTGGACCGGAAGCGCATCCGAGGGGCCGAGCGCCCGCGCCTCCTCGACCAACGCCTCGTATGTGACATGCGCCCATCCCGCATACCGACCGCCCCCCTCCGCGACGAGCGCGAGCAGCTCGAACGCCCACCCGAAGACGTGCTCGCGGAGCAGAGCCGCCGCAGCCGCCTCCACCAGCTCGGCCTCGGCGCCCGAGAGGCCCTCGCGCTCCGCCCACAGGCCCGCGTAGAGGCCGATCAAGGCCCCGAGGTGATCGGGCTCTCGAGGGGGCACGCGCCCCGCCGCCCTCCAGAACCCACCCACGCGCTCGCGCACCGGACCGCCCAGCATCCCGTCGGCCCCCATGTGCACCGACGCATAGGGATGCAGCTGAAAGAGGAAGGTGTCCGCGAAGTCGGCGCCCGTGGGCGGGCTCCCGAGGCCCAGCACACGCGCCAGTCCGGCGTGCTGGGGGCTCGGAGGCTCGAGGAAGGATGCGAGTGCCCGAAGCAGCTCGACGGGGGCCTCCCGGAGGCCGTTCGTCACGTCAACCCCGGTCCGGGTCCGAGGCGGGAGCGGTCGCCAGCGCGTAGGCTTCGCGCTCGGGGCGGACGGGGCGAAGCATGAACCATGGTCGCCGCGTCCCGTCGGGCGAATGAGCCTCGGCCGACCGGGTCTTCTCGAGCCATTTCCGGTAGACCGCCTCCGAGCGCCTGGTGTCCACGAAGACGTCACCATGGCGGTCTCCGGCCTCGGCGGCTCGCACGCGCACGGCCTGGTGCCAACAGTGCATGCCGGAGACGGGATCCGGATGCACCGCGTGCGTGAGGTTCTGATGGACGCCCAGGTCCGTCCACCAGACCCGCATCGTATCCGGATCGGAGGACGTGAACGGGCCGCCGCCCGTGCGCACGGACAGCATCCAGTCGCGTCCGTCCCTGCCGAGGGCCACCGTGGACATCCCGATCCGCTGACCGTCGTGACCCTCGGGCTTCCACCGGCCCATGTGATGGGAGCATGCAACGACGCCGGGACGGATCCCCTCGGTGATCCACGCCTTGACCACGAAGTGACCCAGCTCGGTCTCGACGCGGGCGAGGTTTCCCGTACGCGCGATCCCCAGACGCCGGGCGTCCACGGGGTGGATCCAGAGAGGGTTCGTGTGGGCGATCTCGTCGAGCCATTTGGCGTTCGCGCTGCGTGTGTGGATCTGGACCGGAAGCCGGAACGTGCTGATGAGCGGCATCTGGTCCCGGTCCAGGTGCTGCGGGTGGACGTGGCTGCGCACGTAGGTCGGAATGGCGAGCTCCTCCCATCCCCAGTCGCGCAGCGTGCGCGACCAGAACTCGAGCTTCCCCGACAGCGTGGGAAAGCCCCGAAGGACGCGCCCGTCCACGCGTACCCCGACTCGGCGTCGACCCTGTGCATCCGGGTCGAACCTGTTGCCGCCGGGGGCCTTGGGGCTCTCCGGGGCCGGAGCCCGCGTGTACACTCGGCCCGCCGTGTCCTCGGCCAGGTCCTCGAGCTCGACGTCGGGAACCGGTTGCGCGTAGACTTTGCCGACCTTGCGCGCCACCTCGAACGCCCCGTAGCGACGCATGTACTCGAGTGGTGTCAGGCCCTCCGCCGCCGCCGCCGCGGGGAGCCCGGGCACGGTGTTGTCGAAGATCCACCCGTAATACTCGTCCACCGTGATCTTCTCACCGGGCCGGGCCTTCGACTCGAAGAACTCGCGGACGCCCAGGCCGCCGTCGGGGTCGATGCGCCACGTGAGCTCGATCCAGAACTCGTTCTCCTCCCAGACCTCTCCGGGATTCACGTCCCGGGTATCCGACACAGTCTCGCCCAGTCGTTCGCGTGCGGCGCGCAGCACCGGCTGGCGGAATCCGATCCACTGTCCGTCGTACTGCTCGTACGACGTCAGGTCGTGACGCTCCGAGGAGTGTCCCATGGGAAGCACGTAGTCGGCGAAGAAAGCCGTTTCGCTCCAGGTCGGCGTCATGGCGACATGGAGCCCGATCTTCGATTCGTCCGTGAGCATCTCGATCCACGAGAAGCCGTCCGGGTTCGTCCACACCGGGTTGTAGACCCTGGTGAAGTAGACGTCGACGGGACCCTCGCGTTCGCGCATCAGGTGCGGCATCAGGAAGGACATCTCCATGAGCGCGAGCGGGTACTCGTTCGGCCAGAGCACGTCGTTCCACTTCCTCGGATGACGGTGCGGCAGCCGGATCGGGCGCGGGACGAACTTGTTCCACGAGTTGGGGAACGTACCGCCTTCCGTTGCGATCGCTCCCAGGAGCGCGTTGAGCAATAGCATGGTACGCGCAACCTGCCAGCCCCCCAGGTTTCCGGAGCCCGCGCTTCTCCAGTTGTGCGTCGCCAATCTCGTCCCGGCGGACGCGATGGCCTCTGCGACCTCGCGCAGGACCTCGGCGCCGACACCCGACTCCGCTGCCGCGAAGTCGAAGGTGTAGTCGGCGTAGTCGGACTCCAACGTGGACTCGAATTCCTCGAAGCTCGCATCGGGCCGGCCCTGCCCCTCGGCCATGTACTCCCGCCAGTTCCACCAGCGGTGCACGAAGTCCCGATCGTATCGCCTCTCGGCGATCATCCAGCGCGCGACCGCGAGGAAGATCGCCGGCTCCGAGCCCGGATAGGGTGACAGCCAGTGATCGGCGTGCGTGGCCGTGTTGGACATGCGCGTGTCGAGCACGATGAGCTTGGCGCCGTTCTTCTTCCCCTCGATGATGCGCTGAGCGTGGGGGTTGAAGTAATGCCCGGTCTCCAGGTGGCTGCTCACCAGCACGATCACCTTCGCGTTGGCGTAGTCCGGACTCGGTCGGTCCATCCCCATCCACCAGAAGTAACCCGCACGCGCCCCGCTCGAGCACACGTTGGTATGCGAGTTGTGCCCGTCCACACCCCAGGCCGCGAGCATGCGCGTCGTGAAGCCGTCTTCGCCCGGCCGGCCCACGTGGTACATGACCTGGTTGTGGCGGTCTTCCTGCATCGCCTTGCGGATCCGTCCGGCGATGTCGTCCAGCGCCTCGTCCCAGCTCACGCGCTCCCACCGCCCCTCGCCGCGACCCGCTGCACGACGCAGCGGATACAGGATCCTGTCCGGATCGGTGATCTGGTTGATCGTCGCCGGGCCTTTGGCACAGTTGCGACCCCGCGATCCCGGATGCTCAGGGTTCCCCTCGAACTTGCGGACCTGGAGCGTGTCTCGGTCGACGTAGGCCAGCAGGCCACACGCGGACTCGCAATTGAAGCACGTGGTGGGCACGAGCGTGTAACGCTTCTCCACGCGCTGTGGCCAGGACCTCGAGTCGAGCTCCACCCAGTCGTGCCAGCGCTCCTTCGGGGGGAACGCGGCCAGGTGAACCCGGCTCGCTCCGGGGTAGAAGGTCTCGCCTCGCGCTTCCGCTTCGGAGCGGGCGGCGGAGACGCGGCGGTTGAGCTCGTTGAGGTCCATGGTGCGTTTCACGCGAGAGGCACGGACTGGCCGGCCTGAACGTAGGCGTGCTCGAAGAGAAGAAGGGCTGCGAGGCCCGCGACGGCGGCGATCGACGGCAGGGTCGTGGCCGTCGCGACAGCGACGATACCGAGGCCCACCCCGGTCCAATAGAAGGCCGCGAGACGGCCACGGAGGAGGTGGTGTGCCGCCACCTGCGCGTGCTCCGTGGGGTGACGTCCCGCAGCCTCTCCCAGAGCGAGGGCGAGGTGCAGGACCAGGGAGATCTCGAAGAACGCCACTGTGGGCTCGACGACGCGTGGGTCGGTGGTCGTGAGCAGCGTGACCGCCCCGCCTGCCAGGAAGGCTTGCACCGCCAGGTGCGGCGGGAGCAGCGGGCTCTGCCACAGGTCGCGCGCCCGCGCCTGGGCGAACAGGTAGGCGGTGTACACGGCGGTCATGAGCCCGAGGGGACCGCCGAGCCACGCCAGCCGGGGCGTGAGGTCGGCCCGCCCCGCCATCGTCAGAGCCAGGTGTCCCGCGAGCACGGCTCCGTACGCGGTCAGGATGAAGCCACCCCGCACCAGCCAGCTCTTCCACTGCGGCTTGAGCAGCACCATCCAGAAGCGCTCCGGGTGCTCCAGATCCCAGACCAGTACCAGCCCGGTCGCCACGAGAGCGACGAGCGCCGTCAACGCCGAAGTCCAACCCCACAGCCGCGTGGTCCACGGCAGCAGGCCGGAGATCGCGAGCAGAAGCGGCATCAGGTACGCGCCGGCAGCGACCGATTTCGTGAAGGTGTACAGCCCCACCCGCCAATCCCACGGGCACCTGTGGACGACATCGTAGCTGACCACCGCGGCGGCCGAGCTGTTCCATGGACCGGGGTGGCCCGACGGGACCTGGTGGGTGACCGAGCCCTGCTCGCTCCACATGAACAGTCCCCCGTCCGGGCGGCGCGCGGCCAGGGGGTCGAGCGTGACCTGATCCGCACCCTTGTAGAAGAGCTTCGGACGCGTCCCTTTTTCGGGTCGCCGGACCGCGACCGCATCTCGATGGATGATCCGGCTCACCGCGGACAGCGGATCGTTCATGTCCCCCACCAGGAGTGCCTGGGTCGGGCAAACGACCACGCAGGCCGGCTCCAGGCCCACCTCCAGCCGGTGCGCGCAGAAGTTGCATTTTTCCGCGCAGTGGTCCTCGGGATTGATGAAGATCGCATCGTAGGGGCACGCCGCGATGCAGGCCTTGCAGCCGATGCAGATTGACTTGTCGAAGTCGACGATTCCGTCGGGCCGTCGGTGCATGGCCGCGGTGGGACACGCTGCCACGCACGGTGCGTCCTCACATTGGTTGCAGCGGGTGACCTGGAACGACCGGCGGGCCTGGGGGAAGGTCCCGGTGTCCACATATTTGACGAACGTGCGCGTGACCGAGAGCGGCACCTCGTTCTCGGACTTGCAGGCGGTCGTGCACGCGTGGCATCCGATGCAGCGCGTGTGGTCTACGACCTTGGCCCACTTGGGCGTCGCGAGCGTAGAGGTTGTCGGGATCGTGGGCATCGCGGTGGTTCGGGGCGAGTCGGGAGGACGTCGGAAGCCAACCTATCTCGCCGGACGCCGAACTTCCACCACACGGCCGGGCGTGTCGAAACAGCGCCGGGCACGGTCGCGCCGCCCTATTCCTCCCGCAGGGACCGGACCGGGTCGAGACGCGCCGCGCGCACGGCCGGTGACGTCAGCGCGACGAGAGCGACCGCCAGGAGCACGAGCGGTGCCGATCCCAGCGCCGCGAGGTCGGCGGCCTGCACCCCGAACAGGAGACCCTCCAGAACGCCTCCCCCCACGTACGAACCGGCCGCCCCCAGCACCAGGCCCAGAACGACCGGGCCGAGGCCCTCGCGAATCGTGCGCGCGGCGACCGACGGGCCGTCGGCGCCCAACGCCAGTCGGATACCGATCTCTCGTCGGCGCTCGCCGACGGCCTGAGCCGCCACCCCGTAGATCCCCACCCCACCCAGCGTCAGTCCCACAAGGCCGAACAGGGACAGCAACGTGGCGACGAGGCGGGCGCGCGCCGTCGTCTTCGCGACCACGTCCGACATCAACGTGGGACCGGTCATCGACACGGACGGGTCCACCGACGAGACGGCGCTCCGGACGGCCTCGAGGACCCCGGAGGGATCGCCCCCCACCCTCGTGACCAGGTACAGTCGCCGCCACGGCACATGCACGAAGGGGACGTACATCTCGGCGTGCGCAGCTTGTCGCAGGTCGCTCTGCCGGACGTCGGCAACGACGCCGACCACCTCCGCTGGCGTCGCGTCCTCTCCCAGGTAGACCGTGCGACCCAGGAGCTCGGCTCCGGCTTCGGCAGCCACCCGTTCGTTGACCAGCACACGGACCGGGGCACCGGGCACGAAGTCCTCCTCGTTCAGGGAGCGCCCGCGCACGAGGCGCACCCGCATCGCCTCGAAGTACCCCTGTCGGACCACCCGCATGGCGGTGTAATGATCGGCGTCCACGCCCTCGGGCGCCGCGGTCCGGTACGTCGACCACCACCCACCCGGCGTCATGGGAAGGAACTGGATCGCGCCCACGTCGGTCACGCCGGGCAAGCGTGCCAGCTCCGAGGTGATTCGTCCGTAGTACGTCTCCAACTCCGGACCCGACGGGTAACGATCCGCCGGCGGCGACAGGCGCACAGTCACCACTCCATCGGGGTCGAAGCCCGGATCTACGGCAGCCAGCGAAGCGACGGTCCGGACCATGAGCCCGGCTCCGGCCAGCAAGAGCACAGCCAGGGCGGCCTCGGCCACGACCAGAGCGCTACGTACCCGTACGTGCCCGCGGCCAGCGCTCGAGCCGCGGCCGCTCGACAGGGTCCGGCCGAGCCCCGAACCCGTTGCGCTCAGAACGGGCGCCAGACCCGTCATGAAGGCCACGAGGACGACGGTGGCGGCGGCGAAGCCGGCTACGCCCGGCGTCATCCCCACCTGCCCCACCCTGGGAAGGTCGGGCGGGAGCCGTTCCACCAACCAAGGGAGCGCGGATGCGGTCAAGGCGGTGCCCAGCACGCCGCCCGCGATGGCCAGCAGGAGCACCTCCACCACGATCTGACGCCCCACCCGGGCGCGGCTGCCGCCCAACACGGACCGCACCGCGAACTCGCGGGCCCGCGAGCGCCCGTGGGCGAGAAGAAGGTTCGCGACGTTGGCGCAGGCCAGCAGGATCAGGAAGGCGACCCCCGCCCCGAGCACGCGCAGGATCCGGTCCGCATCACCGAGCAGCCAGGCGCGAATCGGGATCATGCGCATGCTCGCCCGATCCAGATCGCTCACCTCGCCTCCACCTTCGATCCAGATGTCGCCGAGCACCCGCCGCATCTCGTCCTGGGCCTGCTCGAGGGTGACTCCGTCCCGAAGGCGGCCGTCGACCACCATCCCACGGCCCATCATTGCCTCGGGGTCTGGCGGCATCGGGCTCCAGGCCTCCCAGTCGTGCTCGAGCGGAACGTAGTCGGCGCCCATGACGCCGACCACGGTCGTCGCGCGACCCGAGACCTGAACGGTGCGTCCCACGACCCCGGGATCGGCGCCGAATCGGCGGACCCAGAGACCATGCGCGAGCACGACGACGTCACGGGCATCCGCATCCTCATCGCGGAACCCCCGCCCATGGAGCGGCCGAGCGCCCAGCATGTCGAAGTGGTTCCAGGAGACCGAGGCACCCCGGACCTCCTCGGGTTGGTCGCCGTCGGAAAAGAGGAAGAGCTCCCTCGACCATGCCGCGGTGCTCTGCAGTGTGGTCATCCGCTCCGCGAAGGCCCGGGCCTCCAGGGCGTCGACGAAGAAGAGCTCGTCGGGAATCGGGCGCACGAGGCGGTCCGCCGACGTGTAGGGGAGCGGCGCCAGCAGAACCGTGCGCACGACGCTGAAGACGCCGGTCCCCAGGGCGAGGACCAGCCCGAGCGTCCCCGTGATCGCCAGGGTGAACGCGGGTCGCCTGCCCATGACCCGCAGCGCGTGGCGGACCTCCGTACCGAGCCCCGGGCCGAACGCGTGGAGGCGGACGAGGTTGGGGACGGACAGGAGGACCTGCCTCCAATACCAGACGTCGGCGCCGAGCGGGCCGCGCTGCGGGCGGATGTAGCGTTGGTACTCCTCGTCCAGATCTCCGACGACCGCAGCGGCGTCTCCCGGCGGGAGCAGCCATTGAAGCAGCAGGCGGGCGATTCTGGGAGGGGCGGGCGTCCTCATCGTGACCCCTCCACCCTTCCGCCCAGGTCGGCGAGGTCGACCCCCTCCCAGAGGCCGGCGCGGGTCTCGCGGGCGGTTGCGAGCGCGTCCACGCCCGCGCGTTCGATGCGGAAGATCCTCCGCGCCCTGCCACCACGACCGGCGTCGCCATCCGTGAGGTGCGACGACAGCAGCCCCTTGGCCTCGAGACGGTCGAGTGTGGCATAGACCGCGCCGATCGTCACCTCGCGTCCTGTCCGCGCCTCGATCTCCCGACGGACGGTCATGCCGTACCCTTCGCCCCCGGCCCGGGCCACCGCAAGCAGGACCAGCTCTTCGAACGAGCCCAGAAGTCCATCCCTTCCCATCGGCCACCTTCTACATTGTAGAAATGATTTCTACAATGTAGAAACTAGTGCCTACCACGGAAAGGGGTCGTGGGGGTCGCCCTCAGGGCGCGGAGTCGGCCGCCTCGCGGAGCCCGTCCACCAGCCAGTGCACCACGCCGCTGCCCGGTTCTCGGGGCAGCGTCTCGGTGCCGTTGAGGTCCCGCAGGACACGGTCCAGCGACGCCTCGAGACGGGACTGGGCGTCCGGATCCGTGCCCGCCGCCTCGAGGACCGGGTCCGCCGAGAGCCTCAAGCCGCGGGCGGGCTCGTATGTGATCCGCCCCCGCAAGCGCACCAGCTGGTCATGGAGCGCCAGCGCCGACTGCGCGAGGTCCCAGATGCGCGAGTAGTGCGCTTCCCGCGCCCGACGGGTCGCCTCGAAGTCCTCGACGGCGGCCGCCATCCTCAGCGAACGGACGGGACCGGACAGGCCCGCGTTCGACGCCGCCGTCAGATAGGCGCGTCGGTACAACTCCACCTCGGAGGCATAGGCCTCCTCGGAGTACGCGAGGAAGCGCTCCCAGAACAGGCGCACCTCGGGATGCCCGGCAGCATCGGCGAGATACCACCCCTGCAGCCAAGCCGCCGGAACCTCCTCGATGGCGAACTCCGGACGCAAGCCGTCGACCGCGGCCACGAAGTTGGAATACGCGACCTCACGAAGCTGTACCTCTGAGCTCTGCAGTGGACGGAACGCCCTCGCTTCGACGCCTCGGGCCTCCGCGGTGGACACCGGACCCGACCTGCCCGAGCCCGGCCGAACGATGGCCGCCGAGGCGACCAGGGCCGCAGCCGGAAAGGCCAGCGCCAGGGTCCACCCACCCGCGAGGCTCCGGCCCCGCTTGCGAGGCCGCATCGGGGGCACGACGTCCGGGCGCGCCCGAGGGCCGGCCGAGGGTGGGGTCCGTCCCCGGGTCGGCCACTCGAGCCGAACCGGCACGGCGCGCGGCGCCTTGGGCGCGACGGCGGGGCGCTCGCGGAACAGCTCCGGTGTCTCCGGATCGCTGCGACGCTCTTCCTCCATGCGCGCGATGAACGACTCGGCGGCCTCCTCGGGAGATGGTTCCTCGGGGCTGACCAGCTCGAACTCGAGCGGATCGCCCCCGCCTCCGTCGGCCGACACGACGAACGAGCCGAACGCGCCGACCGAGCCGCGGCCCCTGGAAGCGCTCGCCACCGAAGCCGCCGGAAGGTCCCCTCCGTCGGAGAACATCCTCACCACGGTGTGCGTGCGGGCGGGCGCCCATTCGCTGGTCAGCGCATCGAAGACCAGATCGTCCGGACCCACGGCGCCGGAGCGCACGAGATCAGCCAGGATCTCGAGCGTCCGAGGCTCGAGATCCCGTCCGTCACGAGTACGGATGCGGAAGCGCGCTTTCATGGTCGCAAGCGAATCAACGTGCCTACGGGTTGGTTCACGGCCTCTCAACCGGGGGGAACGCTCGCCTGGGGGCGCGCGTCGGGGGAGAGATCCCGTGTCCGCGGGGACTGTCGACAGAGGCCGCCCCGAGCGGGCCACCTCCGTACTTTCAGTATCGTCCCAGGCCGGGGCCCGGCACAAGCAAAAGTTGCCGTGGGGCCCCCCGCGCCGGCGGGGCCTAGGCCGGTACCGGTGCCCTGCGCAGTCTTCTGCCCTCTTCGGCCCTGATCTTGCCGACGGCGCGCTCAACCTGCTCCACCAGCGACGAGCTGAAGACGTGCTTGTTCTCCTCGAACCAGGCGGCCCAGGAGGGGGTGCGAAGGTGTTCCTCCAGGGTGCGCTCGTAGCTGTCCCACATCTGTTGGTCCAGCGCTCCCACGCGGTACTGATAGACCAGGTTGCCGAAATGCCGGTAGACCGCGGTCATGTAGGCGTCCCAGCGGACCCGCTCGCTCGCGGACAGGGAGTCGGGATCGCTCTGTGCCCGATGCAGGAAGTCGGCGAACTCCGAGTCCCGGAACGAGTGCTCCAGGAGGCGGATGCTGTTCTGCACCATGGAGTTGAACGAGGCGGCGCGAACCGACGTGGTGTTCTGGATCATCTGCCGGGCCAGGTAGACCAGGGAGATCACCACGCCCAGGGCACCGACGAACTCGCCGATGTTCCCCAGTGCGATGAGGGTCGTCATGTGTGCTGTCATGGATCGTGTGGTGCCTACCCTCCATCGGGAGGCTGCGAAAGATACTTGACCCATGTCAGGAGTCGAGCCCCCTCGGACCGCTCGCGCTCGCGCTGAAGCCGACGGATTTGCCTGCCCACGATCACCGACGACGCGATCACCAGGGAGACCGCACCCACCGTGAGGGCGAGACCCACGCCCGGCGCCGGCGCTCCGGTCACCACGGCCGCGCCCATCAGGAAGCCGGCCACGATCTCGACGAGCGGCACGAGGTGGACCCCGCGACCCAACCTGCCCCAGGCGTGGAGCTTCACCACGCCCGAGATCAGCAGCAGCGTCGCCGCCGCCACGTGCAGAGTGGTCATCGGGCCACGCCGACTACCCCAGCAGGTCGTCGATCAGGAAGAAATCGGTGAGGAGGGCGCGCAGGTGGATGTTCGCGTTGAGGTTGTCCACCAGCTGGGAGCTCACGGACGGCCTGGACTCGACGAGCCGCAGCGCGGCCGCGGCAGCCGCCTCGTCCCGGGCCAGGACCTCCGCCAGCCTCCGCCACGCCTCGCGGGGGACCAGGGACCCGCCCTCCACGAGGGCCAGAAGGTCGTCCGAAACCCCTTCCACGGCATCCGCGGCGCTGGCCAGGAACCCTCTGAGCTGCCCCGCGGACGACGAGCCCGCATCTCCCGACAGACCCTGCGCAGCGTACGCCAGGAAGAACTCGTAGGCTTCTTCGAGCGCGTTGAAGCGCCCCCGAAGGCCCTCCAAGGTGGACATTCCTTCAGGCGTCTTGGTCGGGAGCACGGGCGACGGCATCCGCGATCGCGCCGGCTCCGCGCCTCGCGCCCGCGTCCACGCCCACGTTCCACCGTTCCGGGTCGTGGTGGGCCAGGTAGTGCTCGCGATCGATCCACCCGCGCACCATCGACCACGTGATCCATCTCTTCTCCGGCCGGATCGCGAAGTAGATGTGCCCTGCGACGAGTCCGATCAAGGAGACGCCCGACAGGCCGTGAACCAGGTAGGTCCATCCCCACGCGGCATCGGAGAGCAGGTACGTGTTCCGGTCCCAGAACGGCGTATCGATCCGGAGCATCATGAGGAGCCCGGTGGCGATGGCCCCGAAGCTGACGACGACCACGACGTGGTGGTAGAGCTTGTGGTCGAACGGGTACTTGCCCGCCCGGGGGGCCGGGGGAGCCTTCGGGTCCAGGGATTGCCGAAGCTCGGCGAAGCCCTCGCGCACGTCTCGCGCGCTCACCCACATCGATCCGAGGTCCTGCCACCCGATCGAGTGCACGATGTGCCAGAGGACGGTGGCGAGGAGCGCCAGCCCTGCGACCCAGTGCAGGGTCACCCACGGAAACTGGAGCCCGAGCACCGGCACGAAGGCCGTGACGAGCAGCACGAGCATGGCGGCGGACATGACCCAGTGGAACGCCCGGGCGGCGAACGAGTGCCGCTCGACACGCTCGGGGAGCCCCGAAGACCCGGGGCCTGGCTCGGAGGCTTCGTGGGTGAAGCCTCCTCGAAGCCGGACCCAGACCATGTGTCCCACCACGAACGCCGCCGAAGCGACCACGGCGAGCCAGACGAGATCCCAGCCGATCCCGATGAGGACTTCCTGCCCCCAGGGATTCGCGGCCCTGCGCAGCACCTCCATCAGGCGGCGCTCCTGACCGCACGGCGGACCAGGTTCCGCATCAGCGCGAGCTTGTATCCGTTGTACTTGAGCGGTCGGGCACCCTGCACCGCCAGGTCCCCCGCGGCCTGGGCCGTCTCCTCGCTCGCGGGCGCCCCGGTCACGAGCCGCTCCACGTCGTGCAGCCGGACGGGGTACGCGGCCACGCCGTTGACGACCACCCGTGCCTGATCGATCCGGCCCCCGGCGGTCCGGAACGCGGCAGCGACCGTGACCAGCGCGAAGTCCCAGGAACCGCGGTCCCGCACCTTCTCGAAGTAGAAGCGGGCACCCGCCCAATCGGCAGGAACGCGGATGGACGTGAGCAGGTCGCCGGGCTTCAGTGCCGTCATGCGGGTGATGTCGATCGCCGGGCCCACGAAATAGTCTTCCGCGGCGACGGTCCGCGTTCCCCGACGGTTTCGGACGTCCATGGTGGCGTCCAGCGCGACCAGGGCCGGCGCCGTGTCGGACGGGTTGACCGCGACGCAGCGGGATGCGCCGAGGATGCAGTGCTCGCGGTTCATCGCCTGAGGCGCCGAGGCATAGCAGGTGTTTCCACCGGCCCGATAGCACGGCCACCCGCTCCGGTAGTACCAGCAGCGGGTGTCCTGGGAGACGTTCCCACCCAGGGTACCCTGGTTACGGATCTGCGGCGTCGCGACCTGGGACGCGGCGTCCGCGAGGAGCTGGAACCGGCTGCGCACCCGCTCATCGGCCGCGACCGCGCTCAGCGAGGTCATCGCGCCGATGTCCAGGCCTTCGCCTCGCTCCTGGATGCCGGTGAGGTCGGGAATGCCTCCGAGATCGATCACGACCCGGGGACGCTTGATCCGGTCCTTGAACCAGTCCATCGAATCCAGGCCGCCGGCCAGGGCCCAGGCCTCCCGGCCGTGCTCGGCCAGAAGCGCGACCGCGTCCTCGACGGTGGCCGGCTGGAACAGCTCGAAGGCCGGCATCATGTCACGTATGGTGGCCATCGCTCTTTCCCTCAGCCGATGTGGGTGGCGGTCGGTGAATAGGGCTTCCGCAACCCCTCGAGCTCGGTCAGGATGATGTCGGGGGTGAGCGGCGTCCTGCACAGGCATCTACCCCCCAGCGCATCCGCCACGGCACACGTGATGGCGGCGGCCCCCGCTCCGACCGGCGGCTCGCCGATCCCCTTCGCCCCCACCGGCGTCGTGGGGTCCGGGATGCCAACCGCGGCCCACTGCGCGTTCAGGGGGACGTCGAGCATCCCGGGCGGTCGAGCCGTATACAGGCGCTTGGCGAACGGGACGCCCCACTTCGGATCGAAGACCCACCGTTGGGTCATCGCCATGCCCATCCCCTGGATGGAGCCCCCGAGGACCTGAGCGCCGAGGCTGCGCGGATGGATGACCGTACCGCAGTCGGTCGCACCCGTGTAGTCCACGACCTCGACCACCCCCGTCTCTGTGTCCAGCTCCACCACGGCGAAGCCTACGACCCACGAGTAGACCCCGGCCCCGTCGCCCCCGTAGTTGTCCTTCGCCACGCCCACCAGGCCCTGCCCAGCGACCTTCGACGCGGCGGTGACCGTCTCCGCGTGGATGTCGTCCGGCAGCTCGTGGCCGTCGAAATGTCCGCCCAGCTCGATGGCGCGCCGCGCCACGTCGGCGAAGCTCATCCCCGAGCCCCGGCTCCCACGTCGGAAGACGCGCCCTCCGTCGAGGACGTAGTCACCCGGCGCGCCCCCGAGCGTGCGCGCCGCGACCTCCTGGATCTTGCGCTTGGCGTCCTCGGCAGCCGCGTGGTTGGCACGTGTGTGCGCGTGGGTGGTCTGACTTCCCGCCTGATTCGAGCTGCGCGGGACGCCCAGGCTCGTGTCTCCCCAGTGGATCTCGACCTGGTCCCAGGAAAGCCCCAGGAGCTCCGCCGCGGGTCGGGCCGTATCGGCGATCGAGTGCGTTCCCAGATTCCCGATGCCCTGATGGACGTGGAGCTTCCCGTCGGGGCGCACCACCATGAGCCCGTCGTAGCCCCGTGAGCCGGCCGTGTAGGGCGAGAGCCCGATCCCCACGCCGGTGACCTTCGTGCCGTTGCGCCGGCCCGACAGCATCCGCTTCTCGTCCCAACCGAAGGTACGCGCCCCCAGCTCGAGGGCTTCCCTGGCGTGCACACTGGTGAGCCCCATGAGGCGCGGACCGAAGCGCACGTCGGATCCCGGCGCGTTCAGACTGCGGATCGCTAGCCTGTCGACTCCCAGCTGGCGGGCCCCCTTGTCCACGATCGGCTCGAGCATCGAGATGATCTGGGCGCCTCCCGGCCCACGCTGCGCCGCCTTCGGAGGGGTGTTGGTGAACACGGACACGGCCCGCACCCGCACGTTCTCCGGCGTGTAGGTCAGGTGGGCCACCGCTCCCGCGGTCCCGAAGTCGCCGGAGCCGTACGCGCCTCCCTCTTCCACCAGATACAGGTCCAGGGCGGTCATGCGACCGTCCGCACGGAACCCCATCTTCACCCACCCCTGGAAGCCCGGGCGCGCCCTACCGAAGTAGTTCTCCTCGTACCGGGTGACGCGATGCATCACGGGACGACCGATCTTGCGCGAGAGCAGCGCCGGGATCTGCATGACCGTGCTGCCGCTGATCTTGCTGCCGAAGCCGCCTCCGCAGTACTCGGCCACGAAGACGATGTCCTCGAGGTCCAGCTCCAGCGCGCTCGCGAGCGCTGCACGCGTTCGCGCCGTGCTTTGCGTGGACGCGAAGATGTGGAGCTTCCCGTTCTGCCAGAAGGCCATGTTCGAGCGGGGCTCCATCGGGTGGTGCGTGACCGACTGATGGACGATGGTCTCCTCGACGATCAGGTCCGCCGCGGCGAAGGCGGCGTCCACGTCGCCGTGGGACCACTCGGAGGTCGGCTCGCCCATCGGCAGGCGCCCGGCGGCCTCCGCGCTGGCGAACTCCTCGGCGGTCCACTTGAGGCTCTTCCACTCCCGGTCGACGATCACGTTCCCTTGGACGTGCGCGTCGGCTCCCCCCGGCCGGAGTGACTCCAAAGGGTCGAGCACGAAGGGTAAGGGCTCGAGGTCGACCCGGATCCGCTCGACCGCCTCGGCGGCCGTAGCCTCGTCGACCGCGGCGACCGCGAGGATCGGCTCTCCCTCGTAGACGGGCTCGTTGGTGAGGCACTGCTCCGCGGGCGCGTCCCGCTGAGGCACGTCGTCCGCCGTCAGGATACCCAGGACGCCCGGCATCGACAGCGCCCGCTCCGCATCGATGCGTCGGACCCGCGCGTGGGGCATGGGGCTCAAGAGGAGCTTCGCGAACGCCATCCCGTCCGCCCTGAAGTCCTCCGCGTATCTCGCCCTCCCGGTGATCTTCGCGACCAGATCGGGTGGGGCGATGTCGGTTCCGATGAGCTTCTCGGCCATGGTCGTCACCCCCTACACGCTGCGCGCGAGCTCGCCGGCCCGCATCGCGCAGTCGAGGATCTTGTTGTAGTCGCCGCACCGGCAGAGGTTGCCCGATAGCGCGCTCGCCGCTTCGTCTCTCGTGAACGACGGGGTCGACGTCACCAGCGCGGTCATGCTCATCAGGAAACCGGGCGCGCAGAACGCGCACTGGAATCCGCCCCCCTCGAGCACGGCCTGTTGAACCGGGCTGAGCGCGCCCGTCTCGGGGTCCTGGAGTCCCTCGACCGTGGTCACCGACCTTCCGCGGACCGCATGGGTCAGGATCGAGCACCCGTAGTGGTTGACCCCATCGACGAGAACCGTGCACGCGCCACACTCCGCCCGATCGCACCCGAGCTTGGTACCCGTGAGGCCGAGCTTGTAGCGGAGCGTCATGGCCAGCGTTTCGTTCGGAAGCACGTCCACACGCCGCTGCTGGCCGTTCACGTTCAGCGTCAACAGGCGCTCGGCCGTGCCCTGGAGCGCCGTGGCGGCGAACAGGCCGCCGCCCGAGGCGCGGAAGAGCGTCCCGGCCGTCGATGCGGTCGCCCCCGCTGCGATGACCCCCTTGATGAACGTCCGTCGGGAGACGGAGCGCGTTGGTAGCCCGTTGACGTCGACCTCGTCGATCATGCGGCCGGCTCCTGCCTGGCGGTTCGGGTGACTGCGGCAACATAGGCGTGCGGGTTTTCGGGCGCGAGGACATCGGAACGGGGGTTCCCGGTGCCCGGGTTTTCGGCGACCTTCCGGACCATGCCACGCGCCGTACCTGCCCTCCGACGGATGCGCCCGGCGCTCTTGCTCGTATCCGGGGCGACCCTCGCCGCCCCGGTGGCAGTCACGGCCCAGCGCGTCTCCTTCGGGCCTCTGGTCACCGAGGAGGGCGGCCCGCTCCAGCGCATCGCATACACGCCCGCCACCGAGGTCGCCGACCTCGTCGGACGCGACCGAGCGGCCGCGGAGATCTGGGTGGGATATTCCAATATCTTCGAGCAGGACTCGGCGTCCACGCACCAGCTCTATCTCGACATGGAGCGACTCATCACTTCGGTCGGCGTGCGCTGGGGCGTTGTCGAGCGCCTGGAGCTGGGAGGGCGGGCCACCTTCGAGACCACCGGAGGCGGATTCCTGGACGGGTTCATCTCGTGGTGGCACACGACCCTCGGCCTCGGAAACGCCGATCGGGAGAAGTACCCGAGTCGCGCGTACGGACAGCGGCTCGCCGACGAGGGCTCGCTCCTTCTCGATGTCCCCCGGCGCACGCTGGCCCTGGAGGACGTGCGCCTCTTCGCCAAGGCCTCGATCCTCGGAGGCGCGGGCTCCGCGGGGGCGGTGAGCGTGCGGGCGGTGACCCGCATCCCCACTCAGACGAACTTCGTGGGGCCGGAGCGGACCGACGTCGCCCTCATGCTGCTGGGGAGGCTGTCGGGGGAGCATTGGCATCTGCACGGGTCGACGGGAGGCTCGACGATCCGGGCCTCCAGGGATTTTCCTACCGTGCTGCGTTCCTCGGCTTGGTTCCTCGACGTAGGCCTCGAGCGGGTCCTGGCGCCCTGGATGAGCGCGCTCGTCCAGTACTCCTTCGCCACTCCGCACCTCAAGGGCATCCACGACCCGGAGATCGACGGCTGGGCCGGCAACTTCGTCTTCGGAGCCGCCGGTCGCCTGGGCCCTTCGTGGCGATGGAACGTCTCCTTCCAGGAAGACATTCCCCCGGTCTCCCCGGCCATCGATTTCACTCTCGGTATCGGCGTCCGAAGGACCTGGTGACGGCCAGCGGCCGAGCGGCCCGCGTGAACCTCTACGTAGCCCCCGGCCCGCGGGTACGTAGACCGGCGTAGAGAATCGTTCGAGCCCGAAACCGACCTTGCAGGCAGCCCCTCCACGGGGTGTTCCACGAACCGCAAGGAGGTGATCCATGCTCGACATCGTCGCCGGCCGCGTCGCGCTCTGCACAGCACTCTCGGCCCTGGCCCTCGTCGCCTGCTCCGACGCCACCGGGCCGGAGACGGCGGTCGTCCCCGCTCCTCTGGCGGAGAGCCAGTGGAGCCCCGGAAGCGGACGCGAGCCGTTCAAGGTGTATACCCAGAACGCCTATCTGGGCGGAGACACCGGACCCATCTTCAGCGTGGACTTCTCCGACCTCGTCGCACTCGCCACCGCGACCAACATCTTCTGGGCCCAGGTGCAGGCGAGCGGGATACCGGAACGCGCGCACGCCATCGTCGATCAGATCGATCGGGCGCGCCCACACCTCGTAGCACTCGAGGAGGTCTTCCGCTTCGACGTGATCGACTTCGCAAGCGGCATCCCAACGGTGACCGCGTCGGCCGATATCCTCGCGGCGATCGAGGACGACATCGCGGCGCGGGGCCTCCCGTACAGCGTCGTTCAGGTGCAGGCGGCCACAGCGCTCGGGTACCCGCCTGTGATCGCCCCTCCCGGGCTACCTCTCTCCGCCACCTCCGTCCTGCGCTTCGAGGACCGCATCGCCGTGCTCCGTCGTGACGACGTGACGCTGTCCTCGGTCGCCGCGGGCAACTTCGCGAACGGCTTCCAGCTCGGCCCGCTCGCGCTCCGTCGTGGGTGGATCCGGGTCAGCACGGACGTCGACGGCACGCCTCATCACCTCATCGCGACGCACCTCGAGGGCCAGACGCTCGCGCAGATCCAAGCCCTTCAGGCCGGCGAGCTCCTGAGCTTCGTCGCCGCGGGTCTCGACGGGGTCACCATCCTCGCGGGCGACTTCAACTCCGACGCCGCCAACCCCGGCGCCCCGTCATGGACCCCGACCTACGACGGCCTCATTGCGGCCGGCTTCACGGACGCGTGGCTCGCGTCCGGTCAGGCGGCACGGAACCCCGGGTACACCTGTTGTCAGGATCCGGGGCTCTCGAACGGATCGTCGGAGCTCGACGAGCGCATCGACTTCGTGCTGGTGCGGGACGCGCGCGCCCCCGGCGCTCGCTCGGGAAGCGTGCGGGTCGAGATCGTCGGCGAGGAGCAGACGGACCGCGTCGCGGGAAGCGGACTATGGCCCGCCGACCACGCCGGGCTGGTGGCGGGGTTGAGATTCGCGCGGGGTCTGAGCGTCGAGGGCGGCTGACCGGCCGGCCCGTTCCACGAGGGCGGCCCGCCGCAGGGTCCGGCGGGCGCCCCCATGCCGGGGGGACGCCACCCCCGGTCGGGGAAGCCGGGGCTCGTCCGCGCGGGTTCCGCTCCCTAATCTGTCCTCCGGACATCCACGCCCTTCGGAGCGACCCCATGCGTACGACCCCGTCCCCGATCCTCCACACGTTTGTCCGATTCGGCATCGGTATCCTGTGGATCTTGACGCCGCCCGCGTGGGCCGGGGCGCAGACGGCCGCGCCGACTGTGGATCCGGCCTTCCTGTCCGCATACAACTTCCGGAACGTCGGACCGTACCGGGGGGGCCGCGTGACCGCCGTCGCGGGCGTCCCGTCGGAGCCCTTCCTCTTCTATATGGGGAGCACCGGAGGGGGCGTGTGGCGCTCCGACGACGCCGGGACCTCGTGGACGAACATCACGGACGGGCAGCTCCGCGTGGGCACCGTGGGGGCGCTCGCGGTGGCACCCTCGGACGCGAACGTGATCTACATGGGCACAGGCTCCGCCGAGCCACGCGGCAACACCTCGCCGGGGGCCGGCATGTACCGCTCTACCGACAAGGGGAAGACGTGGAACCACGTCGGCCTCCCCGCGGCGGGTCAGATCGGCAGGATCCAGGTCCACCCCAAGGACCCTGACCTCGTGTATGTCGCGGCGGTCGGGAGCCTGTTCGCGCGGAACGTCGAACGGGGTGTCTTCCGCTCGCGGGACGGGGGAGGATCGTGGGAGAAGGTCCTGTTCGTCAGCGACTCGACGGGTGTGGTCGACCTGGCGATGAACCCGTCGAATCCGCGGATCCTCTACGCGACGGCGTGGCGTGCCCAACGCCTGCCCTGGACGATGATCTCCGGGGCCATGGAAGGCGGGATCTACCGGAGCAAGGACGGCGGCGACACATGGCAGAGGCTGAGCGGCGGGCTCCCCCAGGGCCTCTTCGGCAAGGCGGGCGTCACGGTCTCCCCCGCGAACCCGGACCGCGTCTGGGCGATCATCGAGGGCGAGGACGAAAAGGGCGAGGGCGGCGTGTACCGCTCGGACAACGGCGGCGACTCGTGGCGCAGGATCACCGGAGAGAAGCAGCTCTGGCATCGCCCCTGGTACTACATGCGCATCACCGCCGACCCGAAGGACGAAAACACCGTCTGGATCAACAACGTGCTGTTGTACAAGTCGGTGGACGCAGGGCGGACGTTCGTCCCCGTCCCGACGGTACCCCACGGCGACAGCCATGCGCTGTGGATCAATCCGAACGACACCGACATCATGGTCGAGGGTGACGACGGCGGGGCGACGGTCACCCTGAACGGCGGGCGCACCTGGTCGTCACAGCGGAACCAGCCGACCGCCGAGCTCTACCGGGTCGCGGTGGACGACCAATTCCCCTACCGCCTCTACGGCGCACAGCAGGACAACTCCACGGTGTCGGTCCCCAGTCGCGTCTCGCCCGCCGTGATCAGCGATTTCGAGCACGAATACCAGGTCGGCGGCTGCGAAAGCGGCCACATCGCCATCGATCCCCGCGACCCCGACATCGTCTATTCGGGGTGTTACGGCGGCAGCATCAGTCGCTACGACGTGCGCACGGGCGGATCCCGCGAGATCCTGGCGTATCCGCAGAACCAGATGGCGCAGCGTGTCGGAGATCTGCGCTACCGCTTCCAGTGGAACGCGCCGATCCGCCTCTCACCGCACGACCCCGACGTACTCTATCACCTGTCGAACCATGTGCACCGCACGCGCAACGGCGGCCAGTCGTGGGAGGTGATCAGCCCAGACCTCACGACCGACAACCCCGAGCACCAGGGCTTCGCGGGCGGCCCGATCACCGCCGACGGCACCGGCGTGGAGGTGTTCGGGACGATCTTCGCGTTCGAGGAGTCGCCTCTCGAGCGCGGCGTCCTCTGGGCGGGAAGCGACGACGGCCGCATCCACGTGTCGCGAGACGACGGCGACACCTGGACGGACGTGACCCCCCGTGCCTTCCCCGTGGGCGCGACCGTGAACAGCCTCGACATCTCGCGCACCGTACCGGGCCGTGTCCACGTCGCGGCCTATCGGTACCGCCGCGGTGACATGCGCCCCTACCTGTTCCAGACGAGCGATTATGGGCAGACCTGGCGCTCGCTCGCGGACGGCTCCAACGGGATCCCTGCGGACGAGTTCACGCGCGTCGTGCGAGAGGACCCGGTCCGCCGGGGAATGCTGTTCGCGGGCACCGAGCGAGGCCTGTACGCGTCTTTCGACGACGGTGCCCACTGGCAGAGGTTCCAGAAGAACCTGCCGGTGACGCCGATCACCGACATCCAGTTCAAGGACGGCGACCTCGTGCTGTCCACGCAGGGGCGCTCGTTCTGGATCCTGGACGACATCACGGCGCTGGAGACGGCGACGCTGCCCAGCGCGGGTGCCCCGACGGTGCTCTATCCGATCCGTCCGACCGTGCGCGCCTTCTTCGGTGGCGGCGCGCCAGGGGCCGGGCCCACGGGGACCCGGGCGACGAACCCACCGGACGGCGCCATGATCCACTATGCGCTCGCCGAGGACGTCGAGGGTCCTGTCACGATAACGATCATCGACGCCCAGGGCGATACCGCCGCTACACTGTCGAGCGAGGCACAGGCCGGCCCGGACCTGGGTGCGTTCGCGGCCCTGGCGGAGCTCTTCGGGTTCTCGGGCGGCGGGAACCTCCTCCCGAAGAAGAAGGGCCTCCACCGCGCGCAGTGGAACCTCCTCTATCCGCAGCCGCGCACGCCGGCCGGGACGGTGATCTTCGGCGCGCTGGCGCAGGCCGCTGCGCCCCCTGGCACCTATGCGGTGACGCTGTCCGTGGGCGGCGAGACGCAGTCGCAAACGCTCGAGGTGCGTCCCGATCCTCGCTCCACCGTACCCCAGCGGGACTTCGTCGCGCAGCACGACTTCCTGAAGCGGTTGGGCACCACCATCGAGCAGCTCGCCGATCGCATGGATGACCTGCGGTCGGTGCGTACGCAGAGCGCCGGCCTGGCAAAGCTGGCCGCGGACGCCGGGATCTCAGAGGACGACGTCGCCCGCGTGACGACGGCGTCCGACTCCCTCGGTGCGAAGCTCACCGTGGTCGAAGAGGACATGCAGCAAACCAGAAGCAAGAGCTTCTACGATCCGCTCGACTATCCGGGGAAGCTCACTGCAGAGCTCGCATTCCTCTACAACACGGTCGCGGGAACGTTCGGGGCGGTCGACGCACGCCCGACCGACCAGGCGGTGTCACGCATGGACGAGCTGCAGGCCACCGTGGACGACGTGCTCGGCCGGCTGCAGGGCATCCTCGACACCGATCTGGTCGAGTTCAACGAGCTCATCCGCTCGCTGGGGCTCGACCCCGTGGTCCTGAAGCGGGAGGACCAGAGGCTCATCAGCTGACGAGGAGCGCGGCGCCTGGTCATCGGGGTGCAGGGACTGCGGCGCGGCGGGACGATCGGCTCCGGTTCGCCAGCGAGAGTCTTTTCTCGCCCGCGGCCTGTCCACTATCATGGAAGAGCACCCCCATGCAGTCGCCGGATTCGCAAGCAGCCTTCGCGGCCGCGGGCCGCATGGGGCGCAACCCTCGCGGGCGCCGAGGGGACCGTGGGCCCGGGCTGGTGATCGGTCCGTCACACGCGTCTCCACGAGAGGGGCACAGGACATCGTAGTCCGCCCCGGACCGGAGAGCCGCCCCCCGGCTGGTCCGCCACCGGGCCACAAGAGCTCGTGAAGCTCGCCGAGGAGTGTTGGGAACGTGGTCGCCCGACTGAAATCCGCGATGGCCAACCTGTTTCTGGTCGGCTTGATCATTCTCTGGTGGTGGTTCCTCATGGGCGTCACCAGGGATTACTGGTGGCTCCAGTGGTCGTTCACGCTGGCGCTGGCCCCCTTCGTCGTCATCTACGCGTACCGGGCGTTCACCCTGAGCGTCGACTCGGATCGGCGCCCGAGGGAGCGGCCTGGCGGACACGGCCAACCCGAGCTTCGAGAGCCCTGAGGCGCTCGGCCGCTCGCCTCGCGGATCTCGACGTTCGCGGGCGTGCCTCTCGGTCCCCTCGACCGACGCCAGGAGCTCAACCTCCCAGGATGGCGCCCCACAGCATCGGATAGGTGGCCATCGTCTGCGCGCGGTACTGGGGCCGGAACCCGAAAAGGATGACATGGCCTTTCCCCACGCTGACGTCGACCGCCGCGGCCCTGCCGTTCAGACGGTCACCGCCGAGTAGCCATCCCGAGAGGAGCGGGTCCCCGGAGGCCGGGTAACGGGCGAGCACGGTCGTACGCGCCGCATCGGTCACTTCGAAGGCCGGGCTGTCCTCGAACCAGATGGCGGGAGTGGCTCTCATCCCGGACGTGACCGGATGGCCGGGAGCCAGCTCCACGGACAGGATCGACCCCGGACAGTAGAAGTCCGTCGAGCGGAGCCCCTCCAGGACGTTGCGCACAGGCAGCTGCAGCGTCTCGATCGCGTAGTTCGTCGCCTCGTTGAACGCGATGAGCGTGCCGCCGTTCTCCACGAAGGAGCGCAGGGAGGCCGCACCTTGCTCACCCAGCCCGCCCCTCAACGAGTCGGGGTAGTTCGACCCCAGGCCGCTCCGGAGGGCCCGCACATTCTGGTCCGGCAGAATGACGACGTCGAAGCGGGAATCCAGGTTCCCGGCGCGTACGTCACGGTCGAACGCCGAGGTGAAGGGGATCTTGTGGGTATCGAAGATCATCCGTGTCCACCCCTCGTCCATCGACGCGGAGAAGCTCTTGTAGAGCGCGATGCGCTTCCGACTTCTCCCGCTGAGCCCGGAAACGGAGTAATCGGGCTTGTCGACCTCGGCGATGGGGCCGCCTGCCGCCGGCTCGGGTCCCGGCACGGCCGCCACCTTCACGCCGAAGAGAAGGGGAAGCGTGTGGGCGGTTACGTCGTACGGGGCCTTGGGGGGGCCCCCCGGGTACTCGAGGAGGTGTGGGTACTTCTGCCGTTCGAGGAGCGATTTGGCGTAGCCCCCGAAGGGCTGAGCGGTGCTGACCAGGTAGCTCCCGGCCGGGTAGGTTTCTCCGCCCGCGGCCACCGGCACGGTGGTTTCACGCACCTCGACCTGACCATGTTGAAGGGTCCAGACCAGGTTCTGGAGCGCCGCGGCGTCCGGCTGGCCCGACCTGGGAATCACGAACGAGGACGGCCAGTCGGCGCGGTCTGCCGCCTTGTTCCCGAGCACCGAGCGCTCCTGGACGGCGGCCTGGCTCTCGAGCCAGCGCTCCCGGTCGTCGGCTGCTGCCGCGAACAACGCCCAGGACGCGCTCGTCTGGTAGTCCACGATGTCCCCGATCCCCCAGTGACCGCCCTTCCACAGGACCGGGTAATTCCAGCTGGTGACCTTCGCGTCGTATCCGCGGCCCCGTCCCAGGCGCTCGAACGGAACCTCGACCGGAGAGGCGAGTGCCGCGCTCGCGGTCTCGGTAAGGATGCGCGCGGCGCCATGGTTGAGTTGATACTGGCGCGCGGGTGACCACTGATCGTACGAGGCGTTGGAGGCGATACCCACCTTCCCCTCCGCCAGCATGCGCCACACCATCGCGCCGCCGAGGGCGTTCGTGGCGCCTGTCAGGATGGGGTCGATGTTGGGCTCGATCGGATCCATGTAGGGCGGAATGAAGATGCGCCCCGCGTTCCCGCCCTGCTGGTGGATGTCGTTGTTGATCTGTGGGTACCACGTCGCGTACAGGGAGTCCACCGTGGCCCGTGTCTCGGCCAGGTGGAACGTATACCAGTCCCGGTTGTTGTCGTGGCCCGCGTAGTAGTTGTAGAGGACCGGTGGGCCTGCGCCCTCCGTGGGGGTTCCCAGCGTCGCCCGATACCAATCGCCCACGATGTCCATCCCGTCCGGGTTCTGAGACGGCACCAGGATGACGATCGTGTTGCGGAGCACGTTCAGCGTCTCCCCGTCGTTGGCACGCGCCAGGCGGTCGGCGAGCCGGAACGGCGTCAGGTGCCCCCCCACCTCGGTGGAGTGGATGCCCGAGGTGACGAGGATGACCACCTTTCCCTCGGCCACCAGTCGGGCACGCTCACCCTGTGCGCGCAGCCGCGGGTCGGCCAGCTTCCCCTGGATCTCCTGGTAGCGGGGCAGGTTCGCGATGTTCGCGGAGTCGCTGATGAAGGCGGCAAGGAACGGGCGCCCGAGCGTGGTCTTGCCGATCACGTGCAGCTGGACCCGGGGGCTGGCCGCGTCCAAGCGGGTGTAGTAGTCCACGACCTGGGACCAGGTGGGGAGCCTCTTGTCCGTGCCGGGCTCGAAGCCGAGCACCGAGGCGGGAGTCGGGACCATGGCGGGCCGCGTCTGCGAGACGAGCCGTGCAGGACCGAGCGCCAGCAGGGGGACGGCGAGAAGGGTCGTGAACAGCCGGCGGGTTCGGACGAATGAGGTGGCCATGGGAAGCCCCGGGGTGCGAGCGCCCTTCCAGGATGAGGGTGGCGGATCCGACCCCTCCTGGGCGCGAGGCATCAGGCTATCGCTGTCGCGCATGGGCGGGCAAGAATTCCCCGGAACGTCGCCGGTGAGGCGTGGGGTCGAGGGGCTTTCCGACACGGTGTCGCCGGGGTTGGTGGGCCGAATCGCCCATTCCTTTGCGCCCCGGAGCCCAAGGGGGCGAGATTGGGAAAGACCTTCCGCCCCCCGGAGTCCACGTGACACGATCTCGGAGCACCTGGATGCCTTGGCTCGGCGTCGGCCTGGCGTCCCTGCTCGGGCTCTCCTGCAAGGGCCAGAGCCCGGATGCGGCCGTTCCGGCCATCGACATACCCGAGGGTAGGGTCAAGCTCGCGTTCATCGGGGATCAGGGGCTGGACTCGCGCCTCTGGGGGAATGGCCCCCGCGCGGTGCTCAAGCTCATCCAGGACGAGGGTGCCCAAGCCGTCCTCCATCAGGGGGACTTCGACTACGACGACGACCCCGCCGCCTGGGTCCGGCAGATCGATGACGTTCTCGGCCCCGACTTCCCCTACTTCGTCAGCGTCGGCAACCACGACGTCGAACGGTGGGACGGCCCAGGAGGGTACAGGGAGCGGATGGAGCAGCGCGCCACGCGTTTGGGCTTCACCTGGACGGGAGAGCTGGGTGAGAGCGCCGAGCTCCATTTCCGGGGGATCCACCTGCTGTTCGGGGCGCCGGGCACGCTCGACCGTCCGGACGGGTTCTACACCGATTTCTTCACCCGCGGGCTGGCGGCCGACACCAGCACCTGGCGGGTCTGTTCCTGGCACAAGAACCAGGAGCTGATGCAGGTCGGGGGCAAGACCGACGAGACAGGGTGGGGCGTGTACGAAGCGTGCCGGGCCGGTGGGGCCATCATCGCCACGGGTCACGAGCACAGCTACAGCCGGACACACCTGCTATCGAGCATGGAGCATCAGACCGTGGCGTCGCTGTCGGACACCTTGCGGATCACGAAAGGCGAGACCTTCGCCTTCGTGTCGGGCCTGGGCGGGCGGGGTATCCGCGACCAGAAGCTCGCGGGCGACTGGTGGGCCTCCATCCACACGACCACCCAGGAGGCGGCGCTGGGTGCCCTGTTCGGCGTGTTCGACATCGGGGGGCGCGGGGACCTGGCCTTCTTCTACTTCAAGGACGTCGACGGCAACATCGTCGATGCGTTCTGGGTGGTCAGCGCCGTGAACTGAGGCGAGACGCTGCCCTGGTCGAGCAGCGCTCCGGCACTTCAGTGGCGAGCCGTCACAACTTCGATCTCGCTCTTCAGCATCGAGACGATTCGAGCCGAAGCCTCGTCGATCGGAGGGTAGATGTCCCACACGATCTCGCCACAGTGATCCAGTGGCACGACCAATGCGCTGGCGAAATCTCGCGAACGGAGCAGGCCCTCGATTCGCGACTCGCGCAGACCCGACATAGGTGGCGATCCGGCCGCGCCTCGCATACGTCGAGTTCAGGGACGTGCTACGCAGCGAGACGTATAGCATCAGCGAACCCCCGCGGGGAGATTGGATCCGTCAACATCAGCGGATGGAGGGCAGCCATGTATCGCCAGGTCATGGGTCCAATTGCTGCGAGCGCTCTTTGCGTTGTGCCGATTCAGGTAGCCGGCCAGGACGTCGCAGGGAGCCATCGCTGGGCGAGCGTCAAGTCCGTCGCCCTCGCGCCGGTAGCCGTCTGGGAGCTCGAGATCCCTCCCACCCTGGAAAGTGGGTGGGAGGGTCCCGCCGAGGCGCCGAGCCTAATGCGCGTAGCGGCCTTGGCGACTGCCGGGGCGCTGCTCGGGACAGCCGCCGGAGTGGGCTTCGGAAGCCTCATGGTGGGCGATGACAAGGGATTCGCCTGCGGGAACTGTGCGCCGATGTTTCTCCTTGGTCTCGTTGGCAACCTAGCTGGGGTATCCGCGGGCGCTCGCCTCGGAGCAGGGCGGGGGCCCACCCCAGGTGGGGTAGCCCTTGGACTGGTCGCGGGGTTCGGGGCCGTCATGGTCATGCACGAGGGGTCCCCCGCGGTTTTTGGCGGCCTGGCCCTATCCGTGCAGGGAGTCCTGACAGCGAGCTCGGCTCTTCGTCGACCTCGGTAGGTGGAAGCATGCCTGGTGCGGAAACTGTGTCGCTTCTTGAACGACTCAGCCAATGGCTGCAAGCGCTTCGGGGCTCGGTCGAATTGTCCCGCGCTCTGGCGAAGCGGCTGGATCTTCAGGTAAACGTCGTCACCAACGTCCGCGGCCTGAGGCGCCGTTTCGAGGAGATCATCTCGCACCCGCATCCGGGCTGACGTGGCGCACGACGAGCGCACACGGATGGCGGATGCGAGTCCGAAACGGCCTGTCGGTGGCGACGTGTCCAGGCGGCCCAGCCTAGCCGTGAAGCGGCGCCCGATCAGCGGGGGAGGCGCGTGGCTCCCGCCTGGATGAAGTCGACCAGCTCCTCCACCATCATCGTCAGCTGACCAGCGGCGAAGGACGCGATCCGCCCGCGCCGTTGAAGGGCTCGCAGCTCACGGACGAAGGCCCCGAGCTGGTTTACCGCGGCTGTCGTGTTTCCTCGGGATAGCGACCTCGATGCGGCGTTCAGCTTGCGATCCAGGCTGACGTATTCCCCTCGTTTCAAGTTTTGCGCCCCCAAGTGCCGGGCGATGTCGTCCGGCGAGGTGACGGGGCATGATGGGACGGGTCGTGCACCGCTCAGCATGAATCCGAAGAGGTTATCCACGAAAGGTTGGGGTACCCTCTCAATCCCGTTGACGCAACGCACGGAGCGAACCTGATCGCACTAGCGACGGCACGGCTGCCCTAGCGCGTAGTTCAATCCGGTGATCCGGGCGTGGCTGCTCCACTGTTTTCGGCCACACCCTGGCTGGCCGACGCCCAGATGGCCGGGTTGCCGGGTTGCCGTCGGCCATCAGGAGCCGAGGATCATCGA
>QJYK01000293.1 GCA_003248075.1 Gemmatimonadota bacterium
GTCGATCACGGACCCGATCGCCGAGGGTCTGGTTCGAGAGGACGGCCTCCTGCTATATCCGGTCCGCGACGACATCCCGATCATGCTGATCGACGAGGCCCTGGATCTGGAAGGGATTGCCACCCAGCCGCGTCAGTGACGACAAACCCAGAAGCAGCCAGGTACGGATGATGCCATCACTTCGGAGCGCCGCGGTTTCGGCCGGGCTCTGCCTCGCGGCCGTTCTCGGCGCCTGCAACCGAGCGCCACCGACCCCCGGAATGGCCCGTGGAGAGGCGCTGTTCGACACCTGTGTTCCGTGTCATGGGGCAGAGGGCCATGGGAACCGTGAGCTGGGCGCTCCAAACATCGGAGGCCTTCCCCAGTGGTACGTCGAGGCCCAGCTCCGGAAGTTCCAGCTGGGGCATCGGGGCGCCAATCCTTTCGACACCGTCGGCCTCCGGATGAAGTCCATGTCGCTGGCGCTCGACCTGGAGGGTGATCTCGAGTCGGTGGCGCAGTATGTGGCTTCGATGGCTCGAACACGCTCGGCTCCCGTGCTCACAGGGGACGCCCGCGCGGGCCAGACCAGCTACCAGGTGTGTGTCGCGTGCCATGGGCCGTCGGGCCAGGGGATCGAGGCGGTGAACTCGCCACCGCTGGCAGGCCAGTCGGATTGGTACCTGCTGGCCCAGCTCGAGAAGTTCAAGAAGGGCTGGCGGGGCACGAATCCCGAAGATATCAGCGGTGCGACGATGCGACCCAATGCCATGATCCTCGACGAGACGGCGATGGCGAACGTGATCGCCTACATCCAGACCCTGCAGTAGGCGCGATACCAAAAATGACCGAGGAAACCACGGTGCCGGCACCCTCGTCCGCAGCCAACGTCCCTGCGGTTCCGCCGGATGACGAGAACCCGGCGCTGATCGACGCACACAAGACGTTCGTCATCACGGTGATCTCCGCCGCGCTTTTCATCGGCGCGGTGTTCGTCTTCGTCCTCTGACAGTCGGATCGGACCGAAACGATGGAAACGCTGCTGATCCAAGCCTCCTCGTACGCGGCGAGCATCGATGGACTCATCCTGCTCGTGCTCGTGCTGACCGGCTTCTGGTTCGTCCTCGCCGAGGGGGTCTTCTTCTGGCTGATCTGGCGGTTCCGCGCGAAGCCCGGAATCAGGAGCCAGTACATCACCGGGAAGGAGAAGCACCTCAAGCGATGGATCACGATCCCGCACGCGCTCGTGCTGGTGTGCGACGTATTCATCATCATCGGGGCGGTCCGCGTCTGGTACGACGTCAAGCAGCACCTTCCCCAGCCTGACTACACCGTGCGCGTTATCGGCCAGCAGTGGGCCTGGGTGTTCCAGCACCCCGGCTCGGACGGGGACCTGGACACCGCGGACGACATCTACACGACGGATGACCTATTCGTCGAGAACGACAAGACGTATCACTTCCAGTTGACGTCTCGAGACGTGCTCCACGACTTCTCGGTCCCGGTGTTCAGGATCAAACAGGACGCGATCCCGGGTCGGACCATCACCGGATGGTTCCATCCGATCCGGACGGGCACGCACGACATCCAGTGCGCGGAGATCTGCGGGATCGGTCATGGAGTGATGGCCGGCCGCATCCACGTCCAGAGCGCATCCGAGCACGCCGCATGGATCGCCGAGCACAGCCCCGCAAGCGCCCAGTAGCCACCAGAGGATAGCGACGATGGCCCACGTTGCCACCGCAGAGGCCCACGCCGAGCACGACGCCCACCACCACGGGCCTCAGGGGATCCTTAAGTACATCTGGTCCACCGATCACAAGATGATCGCCATGCAATACCTGTTCACGGGTATGTTCATGGGGTTGATCGGCGGGCTGATGGCGTACGTCTTCCGGATGCAGCTGGCGTTCCCCGGCCTGCCGGTTCCGGGATTCGGCCTGGTCTCACCAGGCGAGTACAACGCGCTGGTCACCAACCATGGCACGATCATGATCTTCTGGGTGGCGATGCCGGTGCTCATCGCCGCCTTCGGGAACTTCCTGATCCCCCTCATGATCGGCGCGGACGACATGGTCTTCCCGCGCATCAACCGGCTCTCGTATCAGATCTTCTTCATCAGCGCGGTGGTGATCCTGCTGTCCCTCGTCGTGGAGGGGGGCGGCTTCGGAGGCGCTTGGACCGCCTACCCACCGCTGTCCGCGGAGTCGCAGTACAACCTGACCCGGCTCGGGGCCTCGCTGTGGGTGCTCGCGGTCGCGCTCGAGTTCGTGGCGTTCTTGCTCGGCGGCATCAACTTCATCACGACGCTCATGAACTCCCGTGCGCCCGGGATGAAAGCCTACGACATCCCGCTGGTCTGCTGGATGATCGTGATCGCGAGCATCCTGTTCATGCTCTCGGTCGGGCCGCTCATCGCGGGCGCCGTCATGCTGTTCTTCGATCAGACGCTGGGGACGGGCTTCTACGACCCGACCCGCGGCGGCGATCCGATCCTGTGGCAGCACCTCTTCTGGTTCTTCGGTCATCCGGAAGTCTACGTGGTGCTGCTGCCCGCTATCGGCATCGTCATCGAGATCGTCGCGACGTTCGCGCGTAAGAAGCTGTTCGGATACAAGATCATGCTTTTCACGGCGGTCGCCACCGGGGTGCTCAGCTTCTTCGTGTGGGCGCATCACCAGTTCATCGCCGGAATCGATCCGCGCATGGCCAACGTGTTCACGGTCACGACGCTGCTGATCTCGGTGCCGATCGCCGAGCTCCTCTTCGTGATCATCGCCACGTTGTACGGCGGCTCGATACGACTGACGACGCCGATGCTGTGGGCTCTGGCCTTCGTTGCCGAGTTTCTCATCGGCGGCGTGACGGGGATCTTCCTGGGGGCATCGGGAAGCGACGTATACCTGCACGACACCTACTTCGTGCTCGCACACTTCCACTACACGTTTTTCCCCATCGCCATCATCGGGACCTTCGCGGCGATCACGTTCTGGTTCCCGAAGATGTTCGGTCGGATGATGAACGAGACGTTGGGCAAGATTCACTTCTGGGGCACGATCATTCCGTTCAACATGATCTTCATCCCGCTCTTCGTGCTCGGTCTCGGGGGGCAGCACCGCCGTATCTACAACTTCCAGAACTTCCCCGAGCTCGCCGCCATGCAGCCGATCCGCGTCCTGGCTACGCTGTCGCTGGTGGTGATGCTGCTCTTCCAGATCCCGTTCTTCGTCAACTTCGTGCGGAGCCTGAGAAGAGGGGAGAAGGCGGGGAGGAACCCCTGGCACTCGAACACCCTGGAGTGGACCACCGAGTCGCCCCCACCGCACGGGAACTGGCCTCCGGACCAGATGCCTGTCGTGTACCGCGGCCCGTACGAGTATGCGCACCCGGACCGCGAAGAAGACTACTGGCCCCAGAACCTTCCTGCTTGAGGTCGTAGCAAGTGCAGAAGCCCCTCGCCACCACCCGCAGCGCCACCGGGATCCCGACCAGCCGCCTGGCCGTTTGGTGGGTCCTCGCATCCGAGGTCGTGATCTTCGGAGGACTGCTGGCCTCGTACGTGATGCACCGCATCGGGCACCCGGAATGGGCTGCCGCGGCGTCGGTGACCAACACGTGGATCGGAGCGTTCAATACGCTGGTGCTACTCACGTCCAGCTTCACGGCGGTGCTCGCGCACCAAGCTGCGGAGCACGGCGACGGAAAGCTGGCCGCCCGCTACCTCACGTTCACGATCGGTGGAGCGGTGACGTTCCTCATGGTAAAGGCCTTCGAGTGGACGGAGGAGATCACCCATGGGTACACGATCACGGCCAACGGATTCTGGTCGTTCTACTACACGGCCGCTGGCCTTCATGCCCTCCACGTCATCGCCGGCGCGATCATCATGGGGTTCGTAGCCAGAGATGCCGCGAAGGGCCGTGAGCTGCATCGTGTGGAGATCATCGGCATCTACTGGCACTTCGTGGATGTGGTCTGGATCTTCCTGTTTCCCTTGCTCTACATCGCGAAGTAGGCGGCCGACATGTCCGAGCACAACCATCCGAACTACAAGAAGATCTACTTCACCCTGGTGGGGCTGCTCGTCGTCTCGGTGGCGGGCCCCTTCCTGGGCGTGGTATGGGTCACGCTCATCACCGCCTTCGGCATCGCGCTCGTCAAGGCGAACATGGTCGTTCAGAACTTCATGCACCTCCGGTGGGAAAAGGGGCTCATGAAGTGGATGCTCGCCAGCTCACTCGTGCTGATGTTCCTGCTCTTCGCGGGCGTGGCCCCCGACGTGATGAGGCACACCGGGAGTGGCTGGGTGAACGATGCGGCCATCGCGGCGACCGAGCGGGGCATCGAGGTTCACGGCGAAGAGGCCGAGCACGCGACCGAGTCCGAGCCCGTCGAGGAGACACCTGAGCCCGAGGTGGCGGCAACGCCGGCTGCCTTCGACGCAGCCGGGGCCTTCGCCACTGTGTGCTCGACTTGCCACGGTGCGAGCGGTCAAGGGGACGGGCCTGGCTCGGCTGCCCTCGACCCCAGGCCGGCGAACTTCGGAGACGCTGCGTTCTGGGCGGACAAGTCGGACGAGGAGCTGGTCCGGGCGATCCGTGAAGGCGGGGCCGCGGTCGGGAAGTCCCCCCTCATGCCGGCCTGGGGATCGCTGTACGACGAAGAACAGGCTGCCCAGATCGTCGAATATCTCAAGGCATTCCGTCCCGCTGGTTGAGCCGGACCGTGACGAACCTGCCCGCCGCCCTGACGATCGACCACCGAGCCCCGGAGCCACGCCGCCCGGCGAAGCTCATCGCGGACGGGGTGCTCGGAACGCTGCTCTTCGTCTTCACCGAGGCAATGCTGTTCGCCGGCATGATCTCGGCTCACGCGATCGTCAAGTCCCAGGCGGCCGGCCAGATGTGGCCGCCGTTCGGCCAGCCCAGACTTCCAGTGGAGCGGACGGCGATCAACACCGCAGCCCTGATCGCGTCAGGGGTGCTGCTCGTGTTCGCGCATTTCGCGTTTCGCAGGAGCCGGCGGCAGGCGCTGATTCCGCTGCTCTTCTCGGTGCTTCTCGGCACCTTCTTCGTGGTCTTCCAGGGCGTGGAGTGGGCCGCGCTCCTGCAAGAGGGCCTCACCCTCCGCTCGAGCTCGTACGGGGGGTTCTTCTACCTGATCGTGGGAACGCATGCGCTCCACGCGGTCGCTGCGATCCTCTGTCTGGCCTGGGCTTGGCTCCGCCTCCGTCGGGGCCTCCTCACCAGCGCACAGCTGGGCGCCGTGGAAGTGTTCTGGTATTTCGTGGTGCTGGTCTGGCCCGTGCTCTATCTGAAGGTGTATCTGTGATGAGCAAACGCCTTGGGGTGCTTCTCGCCACCCTCGTCCTCCTCATGGTCGTCCCCGACGTCGTGTACGCGTGCCCGGTGTGCTTCGACCCGAGAGATGAGAACCGGCTCGCGTTCCTGGCGACCACCGCGTTCATGAGCCTGTTCCCACTGAGCATGGTGGGCGGCTTCGGCGTATGGCTGCGCAAGCGGGCGCGGGCGCTCAGAGGCGACGTGGCCCCGCATGACGAGGCTGGGAGCGCGGAAGACTGAGGCCTCTGCGGGCCCCCCGTTGGCCTCGTCCGGATGGCCGAGGGGTGCGCCGGAACCTCGGAGGGCGGCTTGTGCCGCATCGCTGCGGGCGATCATGCGCGACCTGAGCGCCGCAGGTGGGAATGCGTGACTTGAGGGGCTCGCCATCCCGGGACGTCGGCCCGTTCGTCCGGTTCTACGCGCCGTTGGCGGCCACCAGCCTCCTCCTGACGTCGACCAACCCCCTGCTGGCCGCCGCCCTCGCCCGCACCAGCGACCCCGCGGTCGCGCTCTCCGGATATGGAGTGGCGTTCGCGCTCACTGGCGTTATGTACGCGCCGCTGCTCGTCTTTCAGCAGGTCGCCGCCGCCCGACTTCTTGCCGCGGGTGACCTGGCGTCGGTGCGTCGGTTCTCGGTGCTCGTGGGTCTCGTCTTCTCCGCGCTCGCCGCGGCGGTCGCATTCACGCCGATGGGGGAGTGGGTCTTCGAGACGGTCGTGGGCGTGCGGGACGCGATCCTCGACGAGGCGCTCGAGGCCATGGTGTTCCTGTGGCCCGTTCCCCTTCTCACCGGCGTGCGGGCCTTGCACCAGGGGCGGCTGGTGGCGGGGCATCGCACGCAACCGATCGCGTCAGCCACGGCGTTGCGGACCGCCGTCTTGGCTATGGTGGCGTTCGCGCTGACCTCGACCCGTGGTGGCGCGTGGGTCGGTGCGGTGGCTTTCACCGTGGGCCTGTTCCTCGAAGTGACCGTCGTGGCCCTGGCGCATGCGCCGCTTCCCCGGAGGCCCGAGGCGACCGAGCTCGAGAGCCCGGGCGAGGACCGTCTGCTGTCCACGTCCTGGCCCCTGATGTTGAACGTCCTCCTCTGGTGGTCGACCCCTTTGGTCATCAACTCGGTCCTGGCACGCACCCCCGAGCCGGACTGCTCCATAGCGGCATTCACGGTCGTCGAGGCGGTCGCCTGGTTCCTCACCGCACCCGTGGGCCAGATGCAGCATGCGTCGCTCGCGCTGGTCGACTCGCGGTCCGCGCACGCGCGCGTGAGGATCTTCGGCGCGACGCTCGCCGGCGTCGTTACGGTGATGCTGGCGATCCTGGCGCTGCCGTCTCTGCGCGAGTTCGTCCTGTGGACAGGCTTTCGGCTCGCTCCATCACTCCTCGAGCCTGCCGGGCTCGCCTTCCCGGTGGCCGCGCTCTATCCCATCCTCTATGGTCACCGTCAGTACCATCAGGGGCTCTTCGTGCGCGTAGGTCGACCCGGGCTGGTGGGCACAGGCGCCGTGTTGCGCATGACGCTCATCCTGGCCGCAGCGCCCCTCCTGCTCGCTCCCATGGGTCGCAACGGCGCCCGTCTGGGCGTGACGCTCGCAGTCATCGGGCTCCTCGGTGAAGCGGTCTTTCTGGAGGTCGCGTGCCGGAGACAGGCCATCCCGCGCCTGCCCGCAGGCTGACGCGCGGCCACTGTCCGGGGTCCCCGACGGTCCCACTCCTACCGCCAGACGTCGAAGTCGCCGCCGAGGATCCTGTCCACTCGTCCGGTGCGCCAGCCAGCCACGCTGTCCCGAACCAGCGGCGACGGCAGCTCTCTGTAGCGCCGGACAACCTTCGACGCCCCGGCCCCCAGCGCCTGGCGCGCCGCTTCCAGCTGCTCGCTCTTCGGCGCGCTCGGGGCCACGGTCTGCGGCGCGACCGAAACACGGACGCGGACCCGCTCGAAGCCTCCTCCGTCTTCCTTCGGGCTCTCGAAGACGTGCAGTCCCGCCTCACGCGTGAGGATCGCGAAGCTCCCGAAGCCGGCGACGGAGTAGACGGCGCCGTCGGCGGGGTCGACACGCCGGGGCGTGAGCTGGGCCCAGTGCATCCGACGGCGCGACGCCCACGCCGCGTACATCTCCTCGACGCGGGCCAGGAAGTCCCCGGCCTCCGGATGATCGAGGTCTTCGCGCACCAAGCGAACCCCCAGGAACGCCATGCCAGGGCGGGCGAGGTCGAGGTCCGCCAGCCCGGCCTCCAACACGTAGAGCTTCTCCGCCACGCGTCTCGCGAGCGCGGCGCCCCGCGTGCTCCGGTCCATGCGCTCCGCCAGTGAACCGAGCGTCCCGGCAGCCGCCTGGATGCGGTCCATGAGCTCGACACGGTCCAGCACCTCGTAGCGGTCAGCGCGATCCCAGAATCCGTCCCGGTTGATCTCTGCCAGCGCGGCCGCCATGAGGCCTTCCCACTCGTCACTCTCCACGCGGGCGCGGATCTCGCCCACGCGCCGGGCGAGAAAGACCTTTTCGGCGTCCTCCCCCGTGGCCTCCAGCACCAAGCCGGCGACCGAAATGGGCTCCGCCACGGCCTCCTCGGTCTGTTCGGCCGGCGGCCCGGATTCGGCGTCGGGATCCACGAACTCGACCTGGAGCCCCTCGCCGTCGCTGCGCGCGAACAGGAACTGCTCCCCTTCCGGCGCCCGGTTCTCGACGATGGTGACGGAAAGAGGTGCGAGCAGGTGGCTCTCGATCGCGCGACGCAGAGGCCTGGCGCCGAGATCGGGCGTGAAACCTTTGGACAGAAGGAACTCGATCGCCGAGTCCTCCCACTCGACGGCCCACGCCTTGCTTTGGAGTCCTCGGCGATTGAGCGCGTCGTCCAGCTCCTTGCGCAGGATGCGGCGCATGATGTCACGACTCAGCGGCTTGAATACGACCACCTTGTCGAGCCGGTTGACGAACTCGGGCCGGAAGGTGCGGTCCACGGCCCGCATCACCTCGCGGGCGTAGAACTCTCCGGCTGCGCCGACGAACCCGACGCCCGCCTCCTTCCGGATGGTGGCGCCCAGGTTCGAGGTCAGGATTATGATGGCGTGTCGGAAGTCGGCGAGGTTGCCGGACCGGTCCGTGAGACGCCCGTCGTCGAACACCTGCAGGAACAGGTCCCATACGTTCTGATGTGCCTTCTCGAACTCGTCGAGAAGCACGACGGAAAAGGGGCGCTCACGAATGCGCTGCACCAGCGACGCCGATGCTCCGGCCCTGTGGTCGTCGTCCGGGCCACCGAGCAGCCGAGGCAAGGAGTCGGGCGTCTGGAACTCGCTCATGTCCAGGCGAATCATCTGCTCGGCAGAGCCGAAGAGCAGCTCCGCCAGGGTCTTGGCGATCTCCGTCTTGCCCGTTCCGGTGGGCCCGGCGAAGAGATATACGCCGATGGGACGCTTCGGATCGGTCAGGCCTGCCTTGAGCATGGCGATGCGCTCTACGAGACAGTCCACCGCCTCGTCCTGACCGATCACGTGACTGTGGAACTGGGCGCGAAGCCCCTCGACGTCGAGCCGCTGCCGCTCGTCGAGGACCTCTCTCGGCAGCCCCGTGAGCTCGCTGAGCCCGCCCAGAAGGTGCGTGCGATCGATCGGCTCGGGCACGTCTCCGGTGCCCGCCCTGGCGAGGGCGAGCTCGAGGAGCCCCATCGCGCTCCCGGGCAGGGCACGGTGCGCGAGGTAGGTCCGAGCAAGCTGCAGCGCCTCGCGTACGACACTTTCGCGAGCCGCCTCCTCGACGCGCGGCTGTACCAGTGACACGAGCGCCCCGCCGAGATCCACCGCCTCGTCTTCGCCCAAAGGCGAGACGCGGATCACCTTCATCATGACCGGTATGCCATGATACGCGCGTTCGAGGGCCTGGTAGGCACCGGGCGCGATCTCGGACACGAGCAGGAGCTCCCGTGACTTCACGAACGGCCAGATGAGATCGAACACGCCGACGGGGTGCTGCATCGTGCGTCCCGCGGTGGTCAGCTCTGCAAGCCCTTCCACGAAGAGGGCGACCCGCTTGGACACGCACGCGTTCCGGCGCAGCTGGTCCACGCGGGTCTCGATGTCGCCCACGTACCGCGTCCCTGCCAGCATCTCGGAGCCGGAAGTCTGAAACACGCGCCACCCCTGGTCCGCCAGGTCCTTCGAGAATGCCCGGATGAGGGCGGTCTTGCCGACGCCGGGCTCGCCGACGAGCAGGAGCGAGCGGGGCGGGCTCTCGAGGAACGCGTCGCGCATCGAGGCCAGATGCCCGGCGACCTGGCGGGTCTCGAAGACGGCAGCACCGGGAATCGGCTCCGTCCAGAGCCGTCCCGCGCTTCCCACGAACTCGGGATCCAGCATCGTCTCACGATGACGCGCGATCTCGGCGAGAAGGGGGGCGCCGTAGCGCGTATCGAGCCGCTGCACGAATGCCTCGATCCCGTCCAGACTGTCGGCTGTCAGGTCGTCCAGGACGCGGCCCATGGCTACGGCTTCACCTGCGGCGGCGCGTTGCCCGATGAACTCCTCGACGGCAGCCACCGTAACGGGCTCCCGACCCCACCAGCCCTTGACGTCGGCGAGCACTGGCCCGATGACGGGTCGGTTCGCGTGAGTCGCCAGGAACCGGAGGCGGAAGAAGAGTGGCCACTGCGCCCACTGTCCGATGTTCGCCAGCACACGCTCCACGGCTGGCTGGGCGTCCGATCTTCTCGCCAGGGCCTCCGACGCCATGATCCCCACCACCCAGTGCGTCCCCAGCGCGTAGCCGACTACCTGGTCCAGGGTCACGTCGGGGGCGATCAGCCTGGCGACACCCTCCTCGAACTTCTCGTTACCGACGATGTCGTGCGGATCGGGCATGCTGCCGGCTTCGTTTTCTTCGAGATCATCGCCGATCCGCAACAGCGCCTGGCCCAGCGACTCCCGGTCCTTGCCGGACCGCTCCCCGTCGGGTCGCGGGGTTCGAGCGACAGACGGCCGCCGGCCTCGCCAGTGCGCGACCGAATAGCCGATCCAGACGCCGAGGGTGATCCAGGCGATGATCTCCAGCACGTCACACCTCAATGAAGCGAGGGGAGATCGACCTCGGGCTCGTTCACGGACGGATCACGGGCGAAGCGCGCATGGGAGGGGTATATCGGCCATCACGGACGTGAGTCAAGGCATGGCTGTGGGAGGGGCGGGGGTCGTGGACTGGTCGAACGTGGCCGAGACTACCCATCTTGCGCGGACCGTCCTACGCCGAGGAGGTCCCGTGATGCTCTTCCTGGCGGTGCTCATCGCGGTTTGCAGCGCGACGATGCCGTCCGCCGTCGCTGCGCAGAACGCCGGTCGGTCCGGCCGCCCGGATCGAGTGGTTCTCGTCACCGGCTCGACCGGCGGGCTCGGGCGCGAGGTCGCGCGCGCGTTGGCGGGCACCGGCGCCCATGTGATCGTGCACGGACGCGACGAGCAGCGCGGAGCGGCGCTCGTCGCCGAGATCGAGAGGGCGGGCGTGGGTAGCGCGCGCTTCTACCGGGCCGACTTCGCGTCCTTCGAGGCGGTGAGGGCGTTCGCGGCGGCCGTCAGGCGTGACTACCAGAGGCTGGACGTACTGGTGAACAACGCGGGGGTCTGGCTGGATTCCCCAGAGCGTCAGCTCTCAGCCGACGGGCACGAGATGCACTTTCAGGTCAACTACCTCTCGGGCTTCCTGCTCACCCGCGAGCTGTTGCCGTTGATCGAGGCGAGCGCTCCCGCACGCATCGTGAACGTCACGTCCGTCGCGCAGCAGCCCATCGACTTCGACGACGTCATGCTGGACGTCGGGTATGACGACGGGCGGGCGTATGCGCGGAGCAAGCTGGCGCAGGTGATGTTCACGTTCGACCTCGCCGACGAGCTCGCGGATCGCGGCATTACCGTCGTCGCCGTTCATCCTGCCAGCATGATGAACACCGACATGGTGCTCGAGCGGGGGGCGCGTCCCAGGAGCAGCGTCGAACAGGGCAGGGATGCGGTCATGCGCGCGATCACGTCCTCGGACGTGCACAGTGGGCAATACTATCGCGGGCTCGAGGTCGCGCGGGCGAATGCGCAGGCCTACGACGAAACGGCTCGCGCCAGGCTCATGCGCCTGAGCGAGGAGCTGACCGGCATCCGCCGGTAGCGCTCAGGCGTCGGGCACCAGAAGCCGGATCGTGCCGTCGTGCTTGTCGAGAAGGTACACACGGCCCTCTGGTCCTGCGCCGAAGCGCAGGTCGGCCCGCTCGGACGGTTGCCGGCCCTGAGCCCGGTTCTTCTCCTGGACGAGCTGGAGGAAGGTCCTCACCTCCGCCCCGTCACGGAGTAGGACCCTGTGGAACCCTTGATTTCCTCCGCTGGGCGGGTCGTCGGCGTCGAAGTAGAAGATCTCGCCGCTGGGGAAGTCGGCGAAGAGAACCCGGTTCCTGAGCTGTGTGATCCCGCCGGTGCGATAGACATGCACGCCCGTCGCCGCGGCACGGTTGAGGAGGAGCGGATCCCCGTGGGCGTACTCTGCTACCGGGTAGACGAATGCGGGGTCGGTACGCGCGCCGGACGGGTCGACTCCCCGTCGCCCCGTGTAGCGGAAGCTGCCCTCCCACACGTTCCATCCGAGGTTGGCTCCCGCGGAGGCCAGGCTGACCTCCTCGACGGTGCCCTGCCCGATGTCGGCGACGTAGACCCGTCCGGTTGCGGGGTCCCAGCCGAACCTCTGGGGGTTGCGCACCCCGGAGACCCAGATCTCTCCCAGGGTCTCGGGGTCCACATCGTGGGCGTAGGGGTTGTCCGCAGGGATTCCGTATTCGCCACCCCGTCCATCCGACCCCAGGGGGTCGATCCGGAGGATCTTCCCGAACGCCGAGGACAGGTCCTGAGCCATGTTGTGCGGATCGCCACCGCTGCCGCCGTCCGCGACCCCCACGTAGAGCAGCCCGTAGTCCGCGGAGCCCGGGCTCGCCGAGGGAGCGAAGGCGATGTGGCCGCCGTTGTGGTTGCTGTACGGTTGCGCGAAACGGGCCAACTCTCGAGGCGCACCTCCGTCGTACCGGGCGGCCCGGGGGTCACGCGCCGCCCACTCCAGCAGGACCGTGTGGTGGGACCGGTCGTCGACCGCGGGGTTGAAGTCAGCGGCGGGCTCCAGGTCCGGCGTGTCGCTCCAGGTATAGATACGCCCATATCCCGGGGCCCCCTGTCGGCCGAAGTCCGGGTGGAGCGCGAAGCTCTGGAAGCCCCGTTCGCGACCCCGGGACTGGACACCCACGCCCCACGACGGATCATCGATGTCGAGATAGCGCGTCACCGTGCGTCCGTCATAGCTGACGCTGTACAGCGGGCCCCTCATGTCGTTTACGAACAGGCGGCCGGTGCCGGGCTCGTCGACAAGAAGCATCATGCGTGCGGGCTCTCCGCCCACGTCGGGTATGACCGCGAAGTCGACGACGCGCACCACGATCGCGCCTCGGTCGGGATCGATGCCGGACGGGAACGGGTTGCTCGTGGATTGCGCACACAGCGGAGGGGCGAGCAACAGCGTCGCAGTGAGCCATGCGGTCGTCGGACGGTCCATGGCACCCCTCCCCCTACGAGGATTCCGTCTGCTCCACGCCGATGGCCCACTCCGATACCAGAATGTCCAGGCGGTGATTGGCCCGGATCCCGACGACACCGTGGGGCTGGGCCTCGGACGTCGGCATCCGGTGGACCTCCGTCCCGTTCACCAGGAACGTCGTCTCCTGCTCCGTCACCTCCACGGCGAGGGTATTGCGAGGCTCGTCCCCTTCCTCGACCACGCGTTGGACGGCAGGGTGGGGGGTCCAGTCCACGAGCGTCTCGGTGGCCTCGCCCCGGCGTCTCTTGACCAGGAAGTCGCCGGTCGAGCGAACCAGGAGGTACGTGTACTCGACCTCGGGTCCCTGGAGATCTCGCCCCCCGACGAAGACTCCATAGGCCTCTCGGTAGCCGACGGGTGCTCCGTGCTGCAGGAAGGTCGCGCGGATCGCGAACGGTCCGCTCGGTGCCTCGTCCTGCTTCCGCCATGCGATTCCCGCCGGTCCGGTCTGGACCCGGAGCCCTCCCGCCTCCTCCGAAACACGAAAGTCGGCTGGCTCGCTCCGTTCGCTGTCCAGGCGAAAGTCGTACGCCGCGGACATCGCGACTTCCGGCAAATCGGGATCGGTCCCGGGCGCCTCCGCCCCTTGGGCGCACGCGGCCAGGGGTAGCAGCATGACAACCAGGAGACGACCGGCGTCGGGCTTCATGCCATCCTCCGTCGCTTGCGCTTCATGAAATCCATCATGATGTACTGCCCCAGGGTCATGGTGCTGGTGAAATAGGCCTTGCCCCGCGCGATCTCCGAGACCCTCTTCACGAAGCCCACCAGATGGGGGTCCCGCGCGAGCATGAATGTGTTGATGAGGATCCCGGCCCTCCGGCAGGCAGCAACCTCTTGATAGGTCCGCCGGAGAATGTGCGCATCCAGTCCGCCCGAGTTCGTGTACACGCGTCCGTCCGGCAGGGTGATGGCAGAAGGCTTGCCGTCCGTGATCATGATGATCTGCCGCATGTCCTTCTTCTGCGCGCCGAGGATGCGGCGGGCGATCTCGAGTCCCTCGGCGGTGTTCGTGTGGAACGGGCCCACCTGAGCCTTCGCGAGCTGTGACAAAGGGATCTCTTCGGCTCGGTCGCCGAAGGTGACGACGCGCAACGAGTCGCCCGGGAACTGCGTGCGGATCAGATGCGACAGCGCCAGGGCCACCCGCTTGGCTGGCGTGAACCGGTCCTCGCCGTACAAGACCATCGAGTGGCTGACGTCCAGCATCAGGACGGTTGCGCAGGAGGAGCGATATTCGGCCTGGTGGACCATCAGGTCGCCGTAATCCAGGTCCAGCGGGACCTTGAGACCGTCCCGCTCGATCGCCCGTTTGAGCGTGGCGGGAATGTCCAGATTGAGTGTGTCACCGAACTCGTACTGCTTGGACGCGGCCTCGGCCTCCACACCGGTCGACAGGTGCGGCGTGTCGTGCGATCCGACGTTCGCTTTGCCGAGAGCTCCCAGCAGCCCCCGCAGCGCGCGGTAGCCGAGGAAATCCATCCCCTTCTGCGTCAGGTTGAATTGGACCTGCTGGGCCGCCTGCCTCGCCTCGTCGACCTGTCCCTGCCCGGTGACGTCGTAGGTCTGACCCGGTAGCTGCGGCTGACCCGACTCGAGGGTGATATAGCCCTCCTGGACCATGCGCTGCACGAGGTCGTCCAGTAGCTCGGCGATCTGGGCCAGTACGGCTTCGTCCCCCTGGCCTTCCCCGCGAAGCTCCTCGATCATCTCGGGGGTCAGTTGGCCGCTCTCCATGAGCGCCTTCAGCAGAGCCTGCTTCAGCGCGTCGTCCGAGCTGGCGTCATCCAGCCCGGACCAACCCCAGTACGGATGGTAGCTCGGGCCGCCGGCGAAACCGCCGTCCAGCAGGAAGTCCGAGAGGAGCTCCATGAGCGCTTCGAGGTTCAGCGCGTCGAGCCAGCGGCCCTTGTACTTCGAATACGTGGTGAAGCGCATGAGCGGAACCTTACGGGTCAGGGTACTTTGGCGCCAATGACCAGAACGGCACCCGACCGCCCTCCTGCCGGACCCGACCCCGACTGGGTACCCCGGGTCCGGCGCGGGCTCCTGGAACATTACGATCGGTGCGCGCGCCGGCTTCCATGGAGGGGGGAGACGGACCCCTATCGGATCTGGGTCTCGGAGGTCATGCTCCAGCAAACGCGCGTGAAGACCGTGATCCCGTACTACAGGGCTTGGCTGAAGCGGTTCCCGGACCTGCCGGCGCTGGCGGACGCGGAGCCGGACGAGGTCCTGGCCCAGTGGGAAGGGTTGGGGTATTACCGCCGGGCCAGGAGCCTGCACGCCGGAGCAGCTTTCGTCGCGGAACGGCACGGGGGGCGCATCCCCCGGGATTTGGCAGAGCTCAAGGGGATTCCCGGGGTCGGGGACTATACCGCAGGAGCCGTGGCGAGCATCGCGTTCGGCCGGCCCGTCCCCGCGGTGGACGGCAACGTCCGGCGCGTCCTCTCGCGCCTCTACGACGAGCCGACGCCCACGGCCAGCTGGCTGAGGGAGAGGGCCGGTCTCCTGGTGGATCCCGACCGGCCCGGGGACTGGAACCAGGCGCTCATGGACCTGGGTGCGACGATCTGCACACCCCGCTCCCCGGGCTGCGATGCGTGCCCACTGACGTCCGTGTGCGCCGCTCGCGTCGCGGGGACCCAGGAGCTCCGCCCCTCGAGGTCGGCGAGACGGGCGGTGCCCGCTGTGACGTTCGCGGTCTCGGTGGTGGTCGACAGGTGGGGCCGAGCGTTCGTGCGCCGGCGTCCGGACAAGGGCTTGTTGGCTGGCTTGTGGGCGTTTCCGGAGGCCGTGATCGGCGATCCGACGCCCGATGAGCCCGCATTGGTTCGGCAGGCGCGACACGCGGCGAAGGAGGCGGGCGCCCGGACACGCGAGCGCCCGCGCTGGATCCTGGACGTGGTACGCCACCGTTTCACGCATCTCATGGCCACCTACGTTCCCGTGCTGCTGACCGCGGCCGGGGCGAGCGCCGGGGACGGACGCTGGGTCCCGCTCGAGCGCCCGACCGGGTTGGCGCTACCGAGAGCGCAACGCAAGATCGCCGCCGCGGCCTGGGCGGCATTCGAGACGAAGGAGACCGACGCCGATGCGAATCCATGACATGACCTGGATGCAGGTAGAGGACTACCTCGCGGCGGACGACCGCTGCGTGCTGCCGCTGGGGAGCACCGAGCAGCATGCCTACCTGAGCCTTGGAACCGACGCGATCCTGGCGGAGAGAGTGTCGCTGGAGGCCGCACATCCCCTGGGTGTCCCCGTATATCCGGCGCTGCCGTTCGGCCTGACTCCCTACTTCATGGCCTATCCGGGGACCGTGACGCTCCAGCCCGAGACCTACGAGCGCGTGCTGATCGAGCTCGTGGGAAGCTGTGCGTCGCTCGGGTTCCGGAGGGTTCTGGTGGTCAACGGTCATGGGGGCAACACCGCGGCGCGGGCCGCGCTGGAGAGGTGGGTCGAGGCGCGTGGGGGGATCCAGCTGCTCTGGCACGACTGGTGGCGGGGCGAGCAGACGATGGAGGCCGTGCGCGCCATCGACCCGGTCGCGTCGCATGGATCCTGGATGGAGGGCTTCCCGTGGACCCGAGTGCCGAGCGCCACCCCGCCGGAGGCGCACAAGGCTGCGGTGGACCTTTCGGACCGGGCGTCGCTGAGCGCGGCGCAGCTCCGGGAACGACTGGGAGACGGGTCGTTCGGAGGATACTATCAACGTCCGGTCCCGGAGCTCGAGGCAATCTGGCGGATCGGCGTTCGCGAAACGCGCGATCGGCTCGAGGGGGGGTGGGTCCGGTGAACATCCGCTTCGACGGAAGGACCGTCCTGGTGACCGGCGCGGCTCACGGCTTCGGGCGGGCGATTGCCGGAGCCTTCGCACAGCGCGGTGCCCGGGTCTTCGCGTGCGACCTGAACACGTCGGGGCTGGAGGAGACCAGGGCGTGGGTGGGCGACGCGCTCACGGCGACCAGTCTGGACGTGACGGACCAGGACGGTGTGGGCCGTTGGGTCCGGGAGGTACTGGAGATCACCGGCCGCGTGGACGTGCTGGTCAACAACGCCGGCGGAGTGCTCGGGCAGATCGGACGCCCCCTGGAGGAGGTCTCCAGCGCCGATTGGCGCGACATTCTCGCTGTCAACCTGAGCGGCGTCTTCTGGTGCGCCCAGGCGGTGGCGCCGTCGATGAAATCCGCTGGATACGGACGCATCGTCAACATCTCGAGCGGGGCTGGGCTCGGTGTGAGCCTCACGGGCATCCAGGCCTATGCCTCCGCCAAGGCGGGGCAGATCGGGCTCACCCGTCAACTCGCGCACGAGCTCGGTCCGTTCGGGATCACCGTGAACAACGTGGCGCCGGGATTCGTCCGCTCGAACCCCACCACGGAGCGCCAGTGGGAGTCCTACGGGCCCGAAGGACAGCGCGCCCTGGTCGAGCGCATCGCGCTCAAGCGCCTGGGCGCCCCGGAGGACATCGCACACGCAGTGCTATTCCTCGCCTCGGACTTCGCCGGCTGGATCACGGGGCAGGTATTGCCCGTGGACGGGGGAAAGTAGCGGGATCGGGGATCGGGGGCCGAGCCAGCCGGCGACTCAGCGCCGGGTCGCGACGGCCAGCAGCGACGAGCCCAGAGCGAGCGGCGCGCGGCCCAGCAGCGCCTCCTCGGCGCGGGACAGCCAGAAGAGGGCACGGTTGATGGGAACGGGGGGGAGCGTGGGCGGCGTTGGCTCCGGTCGGCGCAGGGTCTCGATGGCGCGCTGCGCGAGCTTCACCGGGTGCACCCAACGGAAGAAGTACCGCGACGTGACGAGGTCGAAGTGGGTCCCCAGGAGCGCTTCCAGCTCCCGCCGCGTGAAGCGGGTGACGTGCCGGTTCAGGTCGTCGTGCGTGGTCCAGAGGTGACGATGCGCGGGCACCGTCACGAGCAGGGTGCCCCCGGCTTCCATGAGCGCCGAGGCATGGGCTATGGCCGCGGACGCTTCGTCCAGGTGCTCCAGCACATCGAGGAACAGGACCAGGTCGTACGAGTGCTCCGGTCGGAAGGTGGCGTCGAACGGCCTGACGTGGACGCGCCCACCAGCCCGGGTTTCGGAGGAGACGATGCCGGCGTCGGGCTCGATCCCTTCGACCTCCCCCGCATAGCGGAGGAGCGCAGGCAGGAAGAGTCCGTCACCGCATCCGACGTCGAGCGCGTGGGACCACCCCCCACGCGGGCGGTGCCGATCCAGCTCGGCGAGGATGACCCGCTCGCGGGCGCGCCACCACCAGTGTCGCTCGAAGAGATCGCGATAGCGGTCGGCGTAGCTCCGCTCCACGCGATCCCTCAGGCGTCGCGCCGGTCGTGGCGCACGACCCGATCGACGATGTACAGGGGTCGGCCCTTCACCTCCTCGTAGATCCGGCCGACGTACTCGCCGATGATTCCGAGGAAGAACAGAAGCACCCCGAACACGAAGGTGACGACCAGCAGCAGCGCGGTGAAGCCCTGGGGTGCCTGGTCTCGGGCGATCTTGGCGTAGAGCGCGTAGAGGGCGAACAGAGTGGTGGCGAGTACAGAAAGGGCACCCAGCACCGCCGCGGCGCGGATGGGGAAGATCGAGAAGGAGAAGATCCCGTCCAGTCCCAGCTCGACGAGGCGGCGCAGGGAGTACTTGGGACGGCCCGCATGACGCGCCGCTCGCTCGACCGGGAGCGCGAGTTGTGTGAATCCGGCCCAGGCACGGAGTCCGCGGAGATAGCGCTGCCGCTCCGGTGCGCGCCGGATCTCGTCGACCACGCGTCGCGACATCAGGGAGAAGTCGCCGGCGTCCAACGGCAACGCCGGCCGCGCGACCCATGCGAGCAGGCGATAGTAGGCGAAATAGCAGAAGCGCAGCCAGAGCGGCTCCTTCCGCCGCTCCCGCTTTGCATAGACCACGTCGTAGCCGCTCCGAAACGCGTCCAGGAAGCGGGGGATCTGCTCGGGCGGATCCTGCAGGTCCCCGTCCAGGAGGACGATCACGTCGCCCGAGACGTGATCCAGGGCCGCGCTCAGCGCACACTGGTGCCCGAAGTTTCTGGAAAGCGCGACCGAGACCACACCGGGATCACGACGCGCGGCCTCCTCCATGAGCGCTCGGGTCCCGTCGGAGCTCCCATCGTCGACAAGGACGATTTCGTGCGGCCCTCCGGGCAGGGACGACAGCACCGCCCCCACGCGCCGCAGCAGCTCGGGGAGGTTCTCCTCCTCGTTGAAGAGGGGAGCCGCGACACTGATCCGGGGATCGCTCATGCCTGTCTCGGCCGACCCTTGAAGTAGAGCATCTTCCACAGCGGCACCCCGGGAACGCCCAGATGGTACGGCTCGAACACCTCTTCCTGAAAGTGTGTGCCGAGAAGCTGCCGCCACCCGTCGAGAGGACGAGGATGGTCCCCGCGGTCCATACGCGCCAGCAGCCGGGCGGGCGAGGCGCGCTCAGGCAGCACGAGGTCGAGGACGTGCACGTGGCCGTCCGGCGTCAACAACGAAGCGAGATGCTTCAAGATTCGTCCCGAGTCCGCGTCGGTGACGTGGTGGAAGAAGCTGTTGACGAGGATGAAGTCGAAGGCGCCGTCCCGCACCTCGTATCGGGTCACGTCCGCGACCTCGAAGCGCATGCCGTGGCGCGCACGCGCCTGTTCCACATACGCCGCGTTGATGTCCAATCCCAGGTAGTCCAAGCCCCTGAAATGCGGTGCGTTCGTCCCGGGACCGCATCCAACGTCGAGCACGCGCCGGATCGACGACAGGTCGTTGTGTCGTCTGAGCGGAGCGAGCTTCGCCTCGGCGAATGGCGCCTGCCAGGCCCGGTATACCCAGGGCACCTCGAAGAGGCGCGTCCACGGCTTCGTCACGGGCTTCCCCAGCGGACCACCCAGGACCCGACGGCTCGGCTCTCAGGAAAGCGCGCCCGGAGTCGCCGGCGCGTGTCGGCGTCGAGCGGAGGGGAGAAGAGCGGACGTTCGTTGACCACCGCGACCGTGACGTCCGGGTCGCGCAGCGCCGCGGGCTCGGAGTCCTCCTCGCCGCTGAGGAATTCGTACAGGATGGGGGTCCGGTTCGGGAGGCCGCTCAGGAAATAGACTTCCGGCGCGTCGGGGCCGGCCCACAGGGAGCCGCCGCCGACGTGCGCGGCGATCGTCTCGACCAGGTCAGCATATACCTCGGCCTCTCGTGAGGATACCAGGATACCCCCGCGATCCATCGGCAGCGGACGTTCGCCAGCGGTCGCGACGCCGAACGCATATCCGGCGGCGAGGTAGGCGAAGAGTACGGCCAGGACTCCGACCACCGGTGTGAAGCCCCCGCCTTCGTCCGGGCCCCGACTCCGGGGACTCGATCCGACGACGGCGAGCGTCGCCAGAACGGTCAGCGGAGCCACGTAGAAGAAGTACGCGGGCGCGGCGTAGGGGAACTGCACGAGGGACCACAACCCCGCAGCGGCCAACGCGGCGAAGGCCGGGCCATCGGCGGCGCCACGCCTGCGGCGTCCGAGCCGCCACGCACCCCAGACCGTGACCGCGGGCGTCAAGGTCCGGAGCGAGTACCAGAGCGCCGCGACGGCCGCGCCGTCCAGGGCGTCGTCCAGGGCGAAGCCGAGCGCCAGGACAGCCGCCAGCGCCAGGGCCGCGCGCCGTCGAGACGTGCCTCCGACGCGCTGGGTCAGGGCGACCACGGCGACCCACGTGACGCCCGTGAGAAGCGTCCAGGCGGCAGCCGGGGCGCTCGCGGCGGCGTCCAGTCGACGGCTCGGTCTGAGGAACACCCCGTCGATCCAAGCGGCGACCGCGCCCCGGAAGACATAGGGGATCAAGAACAGCGCCACGGGGACGAGGAAGCCGGCCAGGAGCGAGACCCCGTCGACCAGCGCGGGGCGAACACCGGAGTCGGCTCTGTGCGGTTCTGGATCACTCCACGCCCGTGCCACGACCGCGGCGCACAGGGCCACCGCCGGAACGAAGAAATGCGCCACGCTCGCTGAGCGGGCTCCGGGAAGCACCAGCCCGCCCAGAAGAGCCAAGAAGGCTCCGCAGCCGCCCAGGGCGAGCGTACGGAAGCCCCGCGTGGCGGACGCCCGATGCCACGCCACGGAGAGGAGACACGCCGCCAGGAAGTAGAGCCCGACCACCTTGAAGAGGACAGCCACGCCCGCTGCCCCGCCGGCCGCTGCCAGCCAGCGGCGTCCGCCGCGGTCGAGATACACGTGGAGGAAGAGCAGGCCCCAGGTCGCGGCGAAGAGCGCGAACCAGGTGGGCATCGCGGCCGGATACGCCGGCACGGACGCGAGCGCGGCCAGCGTCGTCGCCGCGAGGGCGACACTGAAGGGCGCGAGGCGCCTCGCGATCAACCAGACGGCCGGCAGCCAGGCGGCGAAGCCGACGACGAGCGGGACGCGCAGGGATGCGAGTCCGACGCCCAGGGCGCGGAAGGCCAGGGCTCCGAGCATGGCGTTCAGGCCGCTGTACGGGTCCCCGAAGTCCACGTGGGGGAGCTGACCCCCGAGGACGCGCTCGGCGGACTGCGCCAGGGTGCCGTCGTCGAGCGGAATCCAGTACCGACCGACGAGAGCACCCATCCCGACGGTGGCTGCCGACCAGAAGACCGCCGGGATCCACGGTCTGAGCTCGGAGACAGCGCGTCCGGGCGTCATGGGGGCAAGCTAAGCCCGCCAGCCCCCGGCAGGCGATGGGTGGCCCACGGGCCCCCCGGGAGCCGGAAGTGGCCGGAGTCGAGGAGTCCGGAGTAGGAGCGCGCTCAGCCCAGGTTGAGACCGCCCATGGGGTCGAAGCCTTTGTAGCCCTTGCCCTGCGAGGGTCCCTCATGTCGGGCGCGCACGTAGCTTCCACTGCTGCGGCTGATGCGCCTCTGTGCCACCAGGGCTTCCAGCACGAGCTCGCAGGCGGCCGCCCTGAGCCCTTCCGCGGCATCGCCCGGAGCCAGGCCGAGCGTCTCCACGAGCTCCAGCAGCCCCGGCACCGTCTCGAAGCCGCGCACGCACGCCTCACCGGAAGCGTCCTCGCCGACCTGGAGGGCGCCGCCCGTCTCGAAATATTCGACGATCTCGTCCACGTCCGCCCCACCGCCGCGACGGTCGAAGCACCTTGCCGCAGCTCCCTGGATCAGCTCCCGGGCGATCTTGTCATGGCCGTGCATCTCCCCCTCGTATTCGAGCTCCATCTTCCCCGTGATGGCAGGAAGAGCCGAGTAGAGGTCGGAGATGCGCGGCACTGCGACCTGCTCGTCCAGACGTAGGGCGCGCCGCTCGGCGTTGGACACGATGGTCTCGGTCACCGCGATCGGCATGCGTTGACTCACGCCGGAACGCTGGTCGACGCGCTTGTCCTGGCGCGCCAGGAACGCGATCAGCTCGACCGTCTCGGCCACGAAATCCGGGACGCGCACGTCGACACAGTCCCGGGCGGTCCATGCTTCCTGATCCGTGATCTCCATCCCGATCTCGATCTCCTCGGGATAGTGGGTACGGATCTCCGCACCGATGCGGTCCTTCAGGGGCGTGATGATCTTCCCTCGCGCCGTGTAGTCCTCGGGGTTCGCGGTAAAGACCATCATCACGTCGAGCGCGAGTCGGATCGGATACCCCTTCACCTGAACATCCCCCTCCTGAAGGATGTTGAAGAGGCCGACCTGGATCTTGCCGGCGAGGTCGGGTAGCTCGTTGATCGCGAAGATCCCCCGGTTCGCCCGCGGAAGCAGGCCATAGTGGATCGTGAGCTCGTCCGCGAGGATGTGACCGCCACGCGCGGCCTTGATCGGGTCCACGTCACCGATGATGTCCGCGATCGTGACGTCGGGTGTGGCCAGCTTCTCGACGTACCGGTGGTCACGGTCCACCCACTCGAGAGGAGCCTCGTCCCCCATCTCCGCCAAGAGGACGCGCGCGTGCTTGGAGATCGGGTGCAGCGGGTCGTCGTTCACCTCGCTGCCCGCGAGGATCGGGGTCGCCTCGTCCAGGAGCTCGACCAGTTGCCTGAGGATTCGGCTCTTCGCCTGCCCGCGCAGCCCGAGGAGGATGAAGTCGTGGCGGGCCAACACGGCGTTGACGATCTGAGGAATGACCGTCTCACCGTAGCCGCGGACCCCGTCGAACAGCGTCTCACCCCGGCGGAGCTTTCGCACGAGGTTCGCCCGCATCTCCTCCTTGACCGTGCGCGTCCGGTACCCCGACGCCTTGAGCTCGCCGACCGTGCGTGGGCGTGGGTCGCCCATGAAGCCTCCTGGAGTTGTCGATGCCGGGCTACACCCGGGCGGGTCGGATCCTACCGCGCTGCCCCCGGGGCGGTTCCGGGCGTACCGACGCCCGACGTGTGCGCAGTCGGCTTCAGGCGGAGTCGCGCGCCCGCGGAAGGGCCTCGATCAGCCGGTCTATCTCGTCGATGCGATTGTACACATGCGTCGATACGCGGATCGCGTCGTGTCCGTCTCGCTGGTGCTCGTCGAGGTGGATCGCCGCGATGGCTTCCATCCGTGGCACGGCCGCCATGGCGTCGAGGCCCTCCATCTGGAAGATGGTGGAGCCCGGGCATGACCGCTCCGTCGGACCGCTCAAGAGCGTCACGCCGGGCAGCTCGATGAGCCTGGCCTTGAGATGCTCGGATAGGAAGCGGCATCGGGACTCGATCCGGTCCAGACCGAGGACGGTCGCGAAGTCGAGGGCCGCGGCGAGGGCCGCCCGGACCGGGAAGTCGACGGTGCCCGGGGGCTCGAATGCCGGGGCCCGGGGGGTCGCGTCATGGGCGAACGCCGTATGGATGCGGTCACGCGCCTCTTCCCTCACCCACAGGAACCCCGTCGAAACGGGTCCGAGCAGCCACTTGTGCAGGCTGGCCGAGTAGGCGTCGCATCCCAGCGCCTCGATGCCCACGGGGAGCTGCCCGACGGCCTGAGCGCCGTCGACCAGCGTCACGAGCCCGTGCCGTTTGGCCATCGCGCACAGCTCACGAACGGGGTACAGATGGCCGCCCCGGGTGACGTGGCAGAACGCCAACGCGCGGGTACGGGGGCCGACCTGGCTCTCGATCCGATCCACGACCTCCTTGGCAGGCGGAAGGGGGCTGGGCACGAAGACCTCGCGGAGCCCGATTCCCTCGCGCGCCGCTCGGAACTGCCAGGGCCGGCGCCCCGCAGGGTGTTCCTGGGTCGTGATGAGAACCTCGTCGCCGCGCTCCAGCACCAACCCGATGGCCTGGAGGTGCAGCGCCTCGGTGGCGTTGCGGGTCAGCGCCAGCTCCCCCGGACGAACGCCCAGGAGCCCGGCGAGCGCCGGGAGGACGGCGTCGGCGACGGCGTCCTGGAGGTCGTGCTTGCCGTGAAGCGGCTCTCGCGAGAGCGCCCGGTATCCGTCCGCCACCGCTTCGAACACCTGGCGCGGCGGCATGCCGAGGCTCGCGTTGTTCATGTAGGCCACGCCCTCGTCCAGGAGGAACTGGGCTCGGACGTGTGCCCAGTCCGCGTCCGTGTCGCCTTCGGGCCGGGTGAGGGGCGGGGGCGACGACGGAGGGGGAGCCTGCCGAGAGCACCCCCCCAGCGCCGCGACGAGCGTGCCGGCGCTGGCCCCGACGAAGCCGCGCCGGGAGACCGAGGGCGCGAGGGACCGGATCATGGCGTCACGCCTCCACGAGGAGGAGATGGGACGTGCAACCTCCCATGGGGCCCAGCGCGGCGCAACCGGTCCGGGGGGTCTGGAGGATCGTGCGCGGCTCCGTCAATCGGGCTAGTGTTCCGGCATGGAAAAAGACGAGATGATCCGACTGCTCGTCGGCCTCTACATCGTCGGCGCGCTGGCCATCTTCGCTCACCTCGTGTCCGACAAGGTCGCGTTCGTGCGCGGGGGGAAGCCGGAGCGTCGCTCAGATCAGCCGGGCCGACGCGTGGCGATATTCTTCAGCGAAGTCCTGGGCCAATCGAAGGTCCGCAGACGCCTCACGGCCGGATGGGCCCACGCCCTCGTCTTCTGGGGTTTCCTGGCCTTCAGCGTCGCGACGCTCGACCTGCTCTGGAGGCTGGCGGCGGGCGGGGACGGTTTCCTGCAGGGGCCTCTCGGCGCCGTCACCGCCATCGTGACCGCTTTCGCGTTCCTGATCCTCCTCGGCGTCCTGGTGCTCGCTCTTCGGCGCTACGTCCTCAGGCCTCCCTATCTGACATACCACAGCATCGAGTCCGCCGTCGTTCTGGGGGTCATCGCGCTGATCGCGCTCACGTACCTGGGCGAGCGCTACGCTGCGGGACAGGCGAGCACCTACTTCGGGTACGGTCACCTGGTGGTGGCGTTCACCTTTTTGGCGTACGTCCCCACTTCCAAGCACTTCCATATCCTGGGCGCCCCCTTCAACTCGGTCCTCCAGCAGCTCGAGGACCGCCAGAAGATGGACTTTCTCGACCTGGAGGCCGAGCCCGACGAGGCGAAGGGCGAGGCCTATGGCGCCAATACGCTGGACCACTTCGCCTGGACCGACCGGCTGGACCTTCTCACGTGCATCGAATGCGGCCGGTGCCAGGAAGCCTGCCCGGCCCATGCCACCGGCAAGCTGCTGAACCCGCGCGATTTCATCGTCGATCTGAAGTATCACGCCAAGGGCATGACCCCCCCGGGCGCCCAGGCCGCGGTCGCCCGTGAGACCTTCGTCGCCTCGGGCGGCAGCGTCGAGGGCGTGCCTCTCGGGCGACAACCGCTGGTGGACCACGTCGTCGCCTCCCGAACGCTATGGGAATGCACGACGTGCCTCGGATGCGTGATGGCATGCCCGGTGGACATCGACCACATGTCGATGCTCCTGAACCTGCGTCGCTACCAGGTGCTCGACGTTGGCGACATCGAGCCCGAATACCAGAGGGTTTTCACGAACATGGAGCGCGCGGGCGACCCCTGGGGCTACGGGGAGCACCGGAAGACCGAGACGATCGGAAAGCTCGGGGACCGGGCGCGGATCGCGGAGCCGGGCGAGCGCTTCGAGCTGCTCTTCTGGGTCGGATGTTGGGGCCTGTACGACGACCGCTCGGTCGAGACGACCCGTGCCACGCTGGCAGTGCTCGACCACTTCGAGGTCGACTACCGCATCCTCGGAGACACCGAGGTGTGCTGCGGAGAGAACTACAGGCGCATGGGAAACGAGCTTCAGTTCCAGATGAACGCCCAGACGAACCTGGAGCTCCTGGGAGGCGTCTCTTTCGACAGGCTGATGGTGACGAACCCGCACTGTCACCAGGTGTTCGGCAAGGACTACAAGGACTTCGTTCCCGAAGGGTGGGGTGGTCTTCCCTTCGAGGTCGTCAGTGTCGAGGAGGAGGTCGCGAGGCTGGTTCGCTGGCATGGCCTGCCTGGACGATCGGAGTTGGGAAAGGTCGCCTACCACGACTCCTGCTTCTACGGGCGCTACAACGGCATCTACGAGGAGCAGCGCGCGCTCGTGCAGGCCGGGGGCGGCGAGCTGGTGGAGCTCCGGCGGAGCCGTGAACAGGCGTTCTGTTGCGGGGCCGGGGGCGGGAACTTCTGGCGCGAGGAGAAAGAGCCGCGCGTGTCCTGGAACCGGGCCGCCGAGATCATGGAATCCGGGGCGCCCACGCTCGCGGTTTCGTGTCCCTTCTGCATGGCGATGCTGGAAGACGGCCTCAAGGCGCAGGAGGGCTTCATGGAGCGCCCGGTGCAGGTGCGACACGTCGTGGAGCTCGTCGCCCAGGCCATCGCTTCCGCAGGTGCCGACACGACGGGACCGCTGGGGCACGGATGAGCCGGAGGGGCTCGGGCTTCGGTACCCCCTCGTGTAGATTGCATGCTCGCCGAGGTGCCTGGAGCGACGCAGCCGTGAAGACGATGAAAACGAGGTTGCTGACCTGTTTCGACAGGGACGGAATCCGGTCGCTCTACGAGGGGCTCAGCGAGCGCTCGAGGGCGCTCCGATTCGGCGCTGCCATGCCGAGGCTCTCGGAGCGGACCGTGCGGGAGTTGGCCGACCTCGACGGACGGGTGCGGGCGGCGGTTGGAGTGTTCGTGCGTGGGTCACTGGTGGCGGAGGGGCGATGGGCCCGCCTCCATCGGGACTCGACGACGGCGGAAGGCGCCTTCACGGTGGCCGACGCCTACCAGCGTCGGGGTCTCGGACGGCACCTCGTCGACGCCGTCGTCGAGCACGCCCGCACGGCCGGCATCGAGACCATGCAGTTCACCGTCTCCGGCGAGAATCGGGGAATGGCCGCGCTGCTTGCCCGGCGGGGCATCCGACTGCGCTACAGTGGGGGAAGCGGGGAGGCGTCCTATCCGCTGGCGGCACCCACGCCGGACGGACCAATGCCGCCGGAGCGTGCCGCTTGGAAGAAGAGCGCCTGAAGCGTCCCGATGCGATGGATCGCGAGGCCGATCCGATCGTGGTGTGGGGTGCGGGGGCCATGGGTGGATCGATCGGGGCCTGGCTGCACCGTGCCGGGCACCCCGTCCTTCTGGTGGACGCGGACGAGGCGCACGTGCGCGCCATCAGGGAGCGGGGCCTCAGAATCGAGGGTCCGGTCGACACGTTCACCGTCCAGCCCAGGGCCGCCCTGCCCCACCAGGTTCCCCGGCCCTTGCGCAGGGTCTACCTGGCGGTGAAGGCACACCACACGGAGGCCGCGCTGGAGGACGTTGCACCCCTGCTGGACGCCGACGGATACGTCCTTTCGGTCCAGAACGGGCTCAACGAGCGAACGATCGCGGAGCGGGTCGGCCTTCGGCGCACGGTCGGGTGCTTCGTCAACTTCGGAGCCGATGTCCTCGAGCCTGGCGTCGTCATGAGGGGGAACCGGGGCGCGGTCATCGTAGGCGAGCTCGACGGCGCCTCGGGCCCTCGGATCGAGGAGATCCACGCCACGCTCACGGACTTCGAGCCGCGCGCGCTGACGACCGACAACATCTGGGGCTTTCTCTGGGCGAAGCTCGCATACGGAGCCCTCCTGTTCGCGACCGCGCTCACGGACGCGTCCATAGCGGAGGTGCTCTCGTCCGAACGGCACCGCCCGGTCCTGGTCGCGCTCGGGCGGGAAGTCATGCATGTCGCCGGAGTCAGGGGCGTGCGGCCGGAGCCGTTCGACGGGTTCGACCCCCTCGCCTTCGCACCCGGTGCGCCCTTGTCTGCCGCCAACGCGAGCCTGGACGACCTGGTAACGTTCAATCGGGCGTCGGCCAAGAGCCACAGCGGCGTCTGGCGGGATCTCGCCGTTCGCAAGCGGAAGACCGAGGTGGATGCGCAGATCGCACCCGTCGCCGAGCTGGGTGCGGAGGTGGGCGTCCCGACTCCGCTCGTCTCGCGCCTGGTGGACCTGGTTCACGAGGTCGAGTCCGGCGTCCGCCCCCAAAGCTGGGAGACCCTCGATGCGCTTCGTGTCTCCCAGGGGGCTTAGATAGGGGCTGCAGCGCCGTCGTGAACGGAGCTCAGCCCCGGGGACGGGGCACCGGTCGTACGTAGCAGACGAGGCGCTGGGTCTCCTGGAAGCCCACGGACCTGTGGAAGGCCTGGCTGACGGCGTTGTCGAGATCGGCGTCGGACGCCAGCTCGGAGAGGCCGGTCCGCCGCGCCCAGCCCAGGATCGCAAGGCACAGGGCGGACGCCAGGCGCGAGCGTCGTAGGTCGGGGTCGACCCAGATCCCCTCGAGGTATGCCACCGGGGAGGACGCGCACCCCTCGGCGTAGGTCCGGAGGCCGACCTCGGCGAACCCTCCCAGCCCCGCGCCGCGGCGCTCGACCACGAACACGGCGTATCGGTCGAGGTCGCTCCGTCCCAAGAGTGCGTCCACCTCGGCCGCGGTGGAGTCCGGCCACAACGCCTGTCGCATCCGCAACAATTCCGCGCGATCGGAGAGACGCGCGGTGCGGACCGGCGGTGCGGGGGGCAGGGGAGGCGACGGGTCGCGCGATCGGTGGAGGTTCAGCGGTGCCTCCGCTGCGAGCGGGTACCTGGAGCGATGCGTGAGCCCCGATGGTCTCCGGGATCGAGAACGGTGTCGGCGGAGCACGCGCGGGCGCAAGACATGCTGTTCCCGATGCGCGGCCCGGCCTAGACTGGGGAACGCCACCGCTGACCGAGGATCCTCATGGCGCGCCGTCTCGTCCCCAGCTCGAGTCCCTACGCCCCGGTGATCGGCTTCTCCCGGGCCGTCCGAGTGGGCGATTTCGTATCTGTCGGCGGCACGGCGCCGATCGACGACGATGGCCGGACGGTGGGACTGGGTGACCCCGCGGCCCAGACACGTCGGTGCCTCGAAATCGTCGAGAGGGCGCTGGCGGAGGCTGGTGCGTCCCTGAACGACGTGGTCCGGACCCGGATGCTGCTCACGAGGATCGAGGACTGGCCGGCAATCGCCGAGGTGCGCGGCCAGTACTTCAAGGACATCCGACCCGTCGACACCGTGATGCAGGTGGCCAGGTTCATCAACTCCGAATGGTTGGTCGAGGTCGAGGTGGATGCGATCGTGGACCATGGTGGGTCGGCCTGACACTCCCGTGTCGGACTTCACGAGTGGAATGTCTCGTTGACAATTATTTTTTTGCGTAAAATTTTACTTCATGCCAATTCTTCCGGACTTGCCAGCGCTCGAACCCGTCGATGACGCCAGCAGGGCCGAGCTCCTGCTTCACCCCTTGCGACAGAGGATTCTCTCGGAGGCACGCCAGGCCTCGACCGCCGCCGAAATCGCGCGTCGCGTCGGTCTCCCCCCGCAAAAGGTCAACTATCACGTCCGGACCCTGGCCCAGGCCGGCTTCCTGACGCCGGCTGGCGAGGCACGAAAGCGCAATCTCATCGAGAAGCGTTACCGGGCCAGTGCGCAGTCCTATGTGCTGCTCCCGGGGATCTTGGGCGCGATGGGCCCGGGTGCATCCAGCGACGCGGACCGTTTCGGTGCCGCCCACCTGATCCGGCTCGGGGCCCTGCTGCAGGACGAGCTGGCGAGCTGGCTGGAGCCCGGCGTCGGACGCCGCAAGGGCCCGTCCACCCTGTCGCTCGACGTCCAGATACGATTCGACTCGCCGCGACAACGGGCGGAGTTCGCGGACGAGCTGCGAAGAGCGGTCGCGGGGGTGGTCGGTGGGCACTCCGCCCCGGCGCTCGACCGTGACGGTCAGCCCCTTCCGGGGCCGTCCTACCGGCTCGTGGTAGGGTGCTACCCGATACCCGAGCCGGCCCCCGAGGACGAAGAGCCGGGAGAGAAGCCACGGATGGAGCAAGAGGGATGAGCGACGGCAAGGGGCCACTTCCGCGGCCACTCCGCCGCCTCAAACCAAGGTGGCTGCGCTCCGCGGCTCGATGACGACGTTGTAGAAGACGGATCGCGACAGGTGAGGCGGAACCCGATCCTCGACGTTCGTGGTCTCGATCCAGTCCAGGATCTCCGCTGCCGACCTGGCGACGAACATGTCCCAGGTCTCGTCGATCGCCTTGGGCTTCACGTCCCACGTGAAGCTCGACAGCGGTTCTCCCTGGCCGGTAGGGAGGACGCCGTAGATGACCCACTCGCTCGTCTCGTCGAGCACGAGCCCGAGCGCGCGCTTCTCCGGGTTTAGATTGTCCTGCTTTGCCGAAGGCTCGTTGGGGGCGCACTCGGACTTGTGACGCACCACCCATGCCTCGCCACCGACGATCGCGAGCCCCGCCGTCTCCAACGCACGAACCGCGTTGGGCATGTCGGTACGCCGCCAGGCGCACTCATCGCCGAAGCGCGAAGCGGCGTTTTCCACCTCAGGGGGTAGAACTCCGAATCTCCTGCGATCCACGACGTTCAACGGCTGCGTTTTCTTCTGCGCAGCACCATGCTTGCCCGGAGCGCGGCGTGCTTGTTGAGGAGTCCCTACGTACCTGTCGTCCCTCGCGACGACTCGTCCAAAAAGCACAACCCGACGTTCGAGCCGAGGTCGTAGCCTGCGGCTCCAACGAACTGTGGTTGCGTCCCCCCCGTACTTCCAACATGTGAAGTCAGGGCCACGCACTGCAAGACACAAGTTTGCGGTCCAACCGGGAAGCGTTCCCGGCGACGTCCATGCGGCGCCTTTCTCAGGGCCGTCGAGACCCTCGAGGGGGGTCGAGGGCCAGGAAGGTCCCTTCGTCGACGCGCCCCCGCTCGACCCGGTAGAGCGTGAAGCCGGACAAGGGTCCGTACGGGCTCGCCTGGCCCGGCCCGGGCCCCACGATCGCGGCGGCCTGGTGAAGGCGCTGAACCCCGGCCTGGGTCCGATACTCCAGGGTCTCGCGCATGTGGATGTGCCCGCCCAGAGCGATCTCCAGACGCCCCCCGATCAGACCGAGCACCTCCTCGTGGTTGTACACGGTGTGTCGGAAGCGGGCTTTCCCGTCGGTGCGGATCACGCTCGGCGCGGGGCCGGCCTCGTCGTAGCCGACGCGGGCTTCCGCCCCGCTCACGAAGGGAATGTGGTTGAAGGTGACGATCGGCTCGTCGGAGGGCGCGCGGCCCAGCTCGGCACGGATCCAGGCGACCTGAAGGGAATCCACGTGACCGTGGTACCAAAGGTCGTCGTAGTCCACGGAGTTCAGACCCAGGAAACGCACGCCGCCGTAGCTGAACGCGTAGTAGTCGGGTCCCAGGAACGAGCGGTACATCCGGTTTCCGTAGAGGGGATGCTCTCGACCCACGAGGGAGCTCTGGCGCTCGATGCCGAATTTTTCGTGGTTCCCGGGCACCGTGTACACCGGAACGCGGAACGCCGCGATCTCCTCGACGAACATGCGGTAGTAGCCGCTGGCCTCCTCCTCGCCGACCCGCAAAGCGTCGCGGACCAGGTCGCCGGTGATGAGCACGAACGCCGGCTGCAACGAGTCCACCACCTGACGCAGGCGGCGCAACCGATCCACGCTCGCCTCGCTCACGTGCGTGTCCGATGCGTGCACGAAGGTGAAGGCGCGGGGCGAGGCTGCTCGACGCAACGGGAATGCAAGCTCCACGGCCGCTCCCGACAAACTCCTCCAGAAGGGGCCCACCACGTCCCACCCGTCGGGCCGATCGACCGACACGAGACCGTAGCCCCTCGCGGTCATGACGAACCGGCCTGCCGCGTCCGTCACCACCACGCTGATCTGGTCCGTGACCGCCACTCCGGCGATCCCGGGGTCGCGGGGCCCTTGGACGCCGTCCCCGTCGCGGTCATCGAAGACGACGCCGGTCACCTGCGTCGCCTCGGCGACCCTCTCGAGCGCCGCCTGGGCACGCGCCGACCCTGGCATTCCCGCACACACGAGCACGAGGAGCGCAACCGGCCCCGCCCAGCTGCGAAGCGTCATCGTCCGGCCTCGTACGGGTCGTCGGGGTTCATCGTGTCGATCTGAACCAGGAAGGCCGCGATGCGGGAGGTCACGGCTTCGAAGCAGGTGCGCCCCTTCTCGACGGTGGCGCGCGAGGGGTCTCCGACCCCTGTGTCCGCCGTGACCTCGGTCCAGCGGCGCGGCGCCCAGGCCCAGCCCTCGCGGAACGCGTCCACGCGCCAAGTCCGTGCCTGTCCGGGTCCAGCCTCCTCGAGGGGGCGCACGAGCGCTGGGTGCAGATACATCATGAGGCTCGTCTCGGTCTCGTCGGCGTGGTCGCCCGGGCGCTCGATGGCATCCCGCGTGCCCGGCACCCGAAACCAGCTCGTCGTGCACAGGAAGAGGTTCGTGGTGGCCTGGGCCTCGCGGATCATCTGCCGAAAGTCGTTTCCGCCGTGGCCATTGAGGATCACCAGCTTGCGCACCCCCCCGCTCCCCAGGCTTTCGATGACGTCTGCCAGAACGACCGCCTGCGTCGAAGGGCTCATGTTGATCGTGAGCGGGATGTCGAGCTGTTGGGTGTTGACGCCGAACGGAACCGTAGGGAGAACCACCGGGCGTGCGCCCGCCTCCCACGCCTTGCGTGCGGCCTCGATGGCCACCGCGGTGCTCTCGTAGTAGTCCGTTCCGTAGGGGAGGTGGAGGTTGTGCGCCTCCGTGGCTGCCCACGGCAGCACGGCGACCTCCCACGGTTTCTGCCTCGCGATGGCGAAGCTCGCCTCGGCCAGGACCCACGGCCGCGCGCTCACGGAGCGCCCGGAGTCACGTCGTCGAGGCGCAGCACCGATCCCCCAGGCATGTGAACCTCCGCGCCGAGCTGGATCACGAACGTCAACACATCCAGGTAGTCCGCCGCCCGCGCGACACGCCCGCCCTCGATCTCGAGGACGGTCACGCCCTGCAGCACCACCTCACGTCCTGTTGCCACGGGCACGCGTGTACCGATCGGAGCCGCCTGGATCCCGGAGAAGGTCCACTCCACGACCGCGCCGTCCTCGGATGCGTGCACATCCGTCACGCCGACGTTCACGGCGTCCGCCCAATCGCTGACGTGTGTCAGATAGCCGACAATCTCCTCGATGCCCTGGTACTGGGTCTGGTTGGGGAAGTCGTCGTAGACCGCCTGTGGCGAGAAGAGATCGCGGATCACGTTCGCGTCGCCCGACTCCCAGACCGTCATGAGCGTGCGCGCCAGAACCTCGTTGCGAGCGACCACCGGCGAGGGTCTGTCCGCCGTACCTGCGCACGCCGTCAACACGAGGCATAGACATGCGGCTCGTGCGGTTCTCATCGATGCCTCCGGATGGTTGCGGACACGTGGACCAACCTTCGACGGGGGTCCGCCCCTGCGCCAGACGTCCTGGAATCAGTCGAGCCGAAGGCCGACCCCGGTCGGGGTGAGCACGAGCCTCGGGAGGATGGTCGGAATGTCTCGCCCCGACATGTCGTCGAGGACCTGGTCGACCGTCTCGTAGGCGGCGAGCTGCTCCAGGGTCCTGACCGTCGGAAAGACCATGGGCAGCGTGGCCTCCCGATTACGGCGAAGCGCTGCGTGAGGAGCGAGCCACACCGCGTCGGACATCTCGCGCGGATCCACGATGGCACGGGTACCAGGGGGGACCCGTGCGGCGAAGAAGCGCGTGTCGTAGCGTCTGGGCTCGACCTCCGGGGTGATCCAATGCGCCAGGTACTCGAGCGCGGACCCGTCGATGCGGCATTGCATCCGGTCGAGGGCCTCCGCGAAGCCGAGTCGATCCTCCATGACCAGGTCCCGCACGGCGTCGACCTCCGGATCGTCGGCGGCCGAGGCCGGGGCGCCACCCGCGAGCGCGCGACCCACCAGGACGCCGGTCTCCTCGAAAGCCTCGCGAACGGACGCCAGGTAGTACGCGAGGGCGGAGGGCACCGCTCCATGGAGATCGAGCCTCTCCGCCGCGTCGTCCGCCGTCAGGCCGTCCACGCGCGCCACGATATCGGGCGAGGCGTCGGCCGCATCGACACGTCCCCCCGGAAAGACGTATGCACCGGGCACGAAGCCGGCTGACCGATTGCGCCGCATGAGCAGCACTTCGAGACCCGGCCCGGCATCCCGCATGAGGACGATCGTGGCGGCCGGGAGCGGCGCGGTCGGATTGGCTGGAGGCGTCCCCACCGACTCGGCGAAGCCCTCGGGTAGGCGGGCGAACGGGATGACGAACTCGGGGTCAGACATGTCCGGAGCCGCTACCTCCCGGCCGCCATGCCGTCCTTGCGCGGGTCGGAGGCAGCCGCCCAGCCCCGGGGCAGGCGCAGGATCGCCTGCGCCCCGCCGAAGGCGACCCCGGTGGGGTCTCGCAGCGTGTGGCCCATCGAGCGGAGCTCGGACGCCACGTCCTCCGGGAGGCCCTCGATGGCCACGGTGGTGCCGGACAGGTGTCGGAAGCGCGCCGCATCCACCGCCTCCTGCAGATCCATGCCGAACTCGATCAGGTTGAGCAGGACCTGCACATGTCCCTGCGGCTGCATCGATCCGCCCATCACGCCGAAGGACAGCCACGGCTCCCCGTCTCGCGTGACGAACGCGGGGATGATGGTGTGGAGCGGTCGCTTTCGGGGAGCAAGCCGGTTGGGATGGCCCTCCTCCAGGGTAAACCCCGCCCCGCGGTCCTGGAGCGCGAAGCCCGTTCCCGGGACGACCACGCCCGACCCGAAATACTCGTAGATGGAGCAGATGAACGAGACCATGTTCCCCCGCTCGTCCGCTACCGTGAGGTAGATCGTCTCGCTCTCGGTGGCCAACCGTCCAGGCGCCGGTCGGTCCGCGGCACGACGAGGGTCGATGAGCGCGGCCCGAGAGCCCGTATACCGGGGGTCGAGAAGCGATTCGGGACGGACCTCCATGTAGTCGGGATCGGCGACGTAGGCCTCGAGGTCCGCATAGGCGAGCTTCTTCGCCTCGATCAGCGTATGCAGGTACGGCGCCGTATTGTGTCCCATGCTCTTCAGATCGAAGCCCTCGAGCATCTTCAACATCTCGAGGGCCGCGACGCCCTGGCCCGCGGGGGGTAGCTCCCAGAGCGTATAGCCCTTGTAATCGACCGAGATCGGGTCGACCCAACGCACCTCCTGGGCACGCAGATCTTCCAGGGTCAACCAACCGCCCATGCTGCTCAGCCCCCGGATCACGTCCCGCCCGAGCGAGCCGCCGTAGAGCTCCGCCGAGCCGCCCTCGGCGATGCGACGGAAGGTCCGGGCGAGGTCCGGGTTGCGGAACCACTCACCGGCGGCCGGCGCGCGGCCGTCGATCAGGAAGGTGGCCGCCGCGCCCTCGTCCTCACGGAGCACGTCGGCGGTGGCGGCCCAATCGGTCGCGATGATGGGTGTGACCGGGAATCCCTCCTCCGCGATGCGTATGGCGGGAGCCAGCACCTGGCCGAGCGTCATGGTCCCGTACCGGTCCAGCAACGCGTCCCATCCGGAGAGCGCGCCGGGGACCGTGACGGAACGCGGCCCCCGATACGGCACCTGCGTGTCGCCGGCGGCGACCAGCGCCGCCGGATCTGCCCCGGAGCCCGATCGACCGCTCCCGTCGAGGCCGACGAGCCGTCCCTCGTCGGCCGACCAGAGGATCGCGAACATGTCTCCGCCGATCCCGGTCATGTAGGGCTCGGTCACGTTGAGCACCGCCGCGGCGGCCACGGCCGCGTCGATGGCGTTCCCGCCTGCTTCGAGGATCTGGAGGCCGGCGCCCGTCGCCAGCGGCTGGCTCGTGGCGACCGCGCCCCGCGGTGCATACACGGTGGAACGACCCGAGCGGGTGGCGGGGCTGGTCACCTGTGCCGACAGCGGCTGATGCATGAGCGCGAGGGTAAGGGCGGCGAATACGGTTCTCATGAGTCCCGCTCCGAGACGGAGTGGAGGGGATGGGCCAGCCGCCTGCCGCTTCAGGCCTGGCGCTCCAGGATCTGGACCTCCCCATCGAAGAGATCGCGGATACGCTCGACGTCCGCCCTGGTTCCGTGCGGCTCACCCCAGTGGATCGGGACGACCACGGACGCGCCGCAGGCCTCCGCTGCGCGGGCGGCCTCCTCGGGTCCCATGGTGTAGTGGCCCCCGCACGGAAGGAACGCCACATCGCACCGGATTCCGTGCATCGCTGGTAGGAAGTCCGTATCCCCGGCGTGGTAGTAGGTAACGCCGCCCAGCGTGAACACGTACCCCAGCCAGCCCTGGCTTCGCGAGTGGAACCGCTTGTTCACGTTGTAGGCGGGGACCGCGAGGATGTCCAACGCATCCAACTGTAGAAGGTCGCCCGGCTTCATCAGGTGGTCGGCGTCGTACAGGAGCTTCTTCATGCTTGCCGGCGCCACCAGGACCGTCGAAGGCGTGCGCACCCGGTCGATGTCGGATTCGCTGAAGTTGTCGAAGTGCGGATGGGTCAAGAAGATGTAGTCCGCCTCCGAATGGTCGGGCAGCCCGATGGGATCGACATGGATCTCGAGCCCGTTCCGGCGAATCCGGATCGACGAGCCCCGAAACCAAGTCACTCCGTCCAGCATGTCGCTCATCGCGGACTCCACACCGGTGGCGCTGGGAAGGCCGAGGTGCCAACCTAACTGCCCGCTCCCGGGCGTAAAAGTGGCGTTCCAGGGACATTTCGTCACGCCAT
>QJYK01000093.1 GCA_003248075.1 Gemmatimonadota bacterium
GATTGAGCTTCAGTCGCACGACGGTCGCCCGGCCGGTCGGAGTCAGACCGAGCACTTGCGCCGCATCGTCCGTCCCGAGAGCACATCCTGCTCGCCAACCTGGTGGAGAAGGGATGGCGCGACGGTCGCGACCTCGACCTGGCCACGCTGCTCGGCTGGATCCAGGATCCGCCGCTGCGACGACTCGGAGTATTCGATGTGGAGACGTTCTTCCCCGCCAGGGAGCGCCTCCAGCTCGCGATGCGGCTCAACGGGCTCGCGGCATCCCCGTCGTTCGCCGAGTGGATGCAGGGCGCACCGCTCGACGTCGCCGACCTCCTCCGGGCGCCCGACGGCCGACCCCGTGCGAGCATCGTCCACATGGCGCACCTGTCCGACGTGGAGCGCCAGTTCGTGGTCACCCTGGTCCTGTCCAAGATCGTCACGTGGATGAGGCGCCAGCCCGGCACGTCGGAGCTTCGAGCGCTCGTGTACATCGACGAGGTCTTCGGGTTTGCGCCTCCGTCGGCCGAGCCGCCGTCCAAGCGCCCGATGCTCACCATCTTCAAGCAGGCGAGGGCCCACGGCGTCGGCATGGTGGTGTCCACGCAGAATCCGGTCGATCTCGACTACAAGCTCATGTCGAACGCCGGAACGTGGATGGTCGGGCGCCTGCAGACCGAGCGCGACAAGGCGCGCATCGTGGAAGCGCTGCGCTCCGCGTCGGGCGACGTGGACGTCGCGGCCTGGGACCAGACCATCGGGGCGCTGGGCAAGCGCCAGTTCGTGCTGCAGACCGCTTCGTCGACTCAGCCCAGGCTTTTCGCGACCCGCTGGGCGATGTCCTTCCTCAGAGGTCCCATGACCCGGGCGGAGCTCGTGCGCCTCCGTGAGGCAGGCGCGGCCCCCGAGGACGACGCTCCCGGAACGAGGACATCCGCCGCTCCGCAGGCACAGGGCGAGCCGCCGCTCCGGGAGGACGAGAGCCCGGTCGCGCCGGCCGTCGCCGACGGGTTCGCCGTCGCCTACCTGGACCCGGCGGCCCCCTGGGCCCGCACCCTGGGCGTGAGCACCGCCGGTCGCAGGCTCGAGGCGGGGATCGCTCTCCGCGTGCGCCTGCTCTTCGACGAGGCCCGCGCGGACGTCCGACACGAGGAAGCGTGGGAGGCCGTGCTCCTACCGCTGCAGGCGACGCCACGGCCCGACGAGGCCGTCACCGTGGACTACGACGAGCGTGATTTCCGCGACACCCCGATGGTCGAGGTGCCCTACGCCCTCCCCGACGCCCCCGTGGGCAAGGCCGAGTACTTCCGGGATCTGGAGAAGGCCTTCACCGATCACCTGTTCCGATCGCGCACGGTTGAAGTCCTGCGCAACGCCAAGCTCAAGCTGTATGGGCGGGTCGGCGAGTCCCGACGGGATTTCGATGCGCGATGCCTCGAGGTGGCGGAGGACCGGGCGGACGAGATGGCTGCCAAGCTACGGGACCGATACCAGACGAGACTCGAGAGGGCCCGGGACCAGAAGGCCCAGGCGGAGCGGCGGGTGCGTGAGCTCGAGGTGGACGTGGGCCAGAGGCGACAGCAGGAAGTGGTCGCCGGCGCGGGCGAGCTCCTCGGCATGTTCCTGGGCGGTCGCCGTCGTATCCGCGGCCTCTCGGGTGCGGCGTCGCGAAGGTCGCAGACCGTTCGTACACAGGAGCGCCTGCGCAGCGCCGAGGAGAGGCTGGACGAACATGAGGACGCGATTCGCGCGCTCGAGGACGAGCTGGCCCAAGAGCTCGAGCAGATCTGGGCGGAGTGGAGGTCGGTCGCCGAAGCCGTGGAGACGCTCGAGGTGGGGCTGGAGAAGACCGACGTCCGCGTCGAGGAGATCCGTCTCTTCTGGGCGCCCCTGGGCGGCTAGCTGTGAATACCAGAGAGGTTGTTCGCTGAGGGTCGCCGTTGCCCCATCTCTCCGGGTGTTCGCGTCACTCGCTCCGTAGCGTGCGGGACGGGTCCAGGCTCGCGGCCCGGAGCGCCGGCACGGCCGCGGCGATCAGGCCCGTGGCCAGGAAGCTCGCGGCCACACCCACGAACACGCCCGGCGATCGCGGCTCGAGCCCCATCAGCAGCACGGACAGGACGGGCGCGATCAACCAGGCGGTCCCGATGCCGAGCGCGAGGGCCGGCAGGAGCTGGCGAAGGGCGAACCCCATCACCTCCCGCGCCAGACGGCGCCCATCGGCGCCCAGCGCCAGCCGCACGCCCAGCTCGCGTCGGCGCTGGCGGACACGGAACGCGAGCAGCCCATACAGGCCCACCGCCGCGACCACAAGCCCGGAAACCCCTCCCCCGACGGCCACTGTGGCCATGACGCGCGGGACGCGGACCAGATACTCGTACGCGGAGGACAGCGTGCGCACGTTCCAGAGCGGCAGCGTGGGGTCGACGCTCGCGACCGCTCTCCGGACCGGCTGGGCCAGCGCCCCTGCGTCCCCACGGGCGCGCGCCAACACGAGGAGATCTCCGGTCTCCACGGAGCCGAGCGGCACGTAGACCCGATCGTTGCGGATCCGCGCCCCCTCGGCGGCGTTCGCGTCGGCGACGACGCCGACGACGGTGTACCAGCCCGACGAGTCCGCCGAGGCGAGTCGGAAACGTCGGCCCAGTGGATCGACGTCCGCGGAGAAGCGGCGCACGAAGCTCTCGTTCACGACGGCCACGTGCGCACCACCGCTCTCGTCGGCGGCCTCGAGCCCCCGGCCCGCGAGGACCGGGATGTCGAACGCGGCAAAGAAGCCCGGGCTGACTGCATTCCACGCCGCGCGCTCCCGATCCTCCGGACGATCGTACGTCACACCCTCCACCTCGAGGGACGTCGCGGGCTCCATGAAGCCCGGTGCACCCAGCGCCAATGCCGCGTCCCGCACGCCCGGGATCGCGCGCAGAGCCGCCTCGAGCTCCGTCGCCAACGCGCCCGGTGCACCCGGCGCCTCGCCCGTCGTGAGCGCGCCGATCAGCACCTCGTCGGCCGGCAACGTCGCACCGTACTCACCCGAGCCTGCAAGGGCGGCTCCGGTCAGCCCGGCCGCCACGAGCGCGCCGCACGAGAGCGCGAGCTGCGCCGTCACGAAGCCACGGCTCCACGCACCACCGCCCCCGACGGAGGCCCCAGCGTCGTCCTCCTTGAGGGCCCGCTGGACGTCCACGCGCAGGATGCGCAGCACGGGCAGCCCTCCGGCGATCAGCGCCGCGCCGCACACGAGGGCGCCGGTGAAGCCCACGACGCGACCATCGATCGCCATGCGCATCCAGAAGTAGCCGAAGTGCTCCGCGGCCAGGCCCCGCTGAACGGCATCGATGGCCCACCAGGTCAGGAGCAGGCCCAGCGCTCCGCCCGTGGCGGCGATCAGCAGTGACTCGAGGACCAGCTGCGCCGCGAGCTGCGCCCGTCCCGCGCCCAACGCAGACTGGACCGCCAGCGTCCGCACCCGCTCGGTGGCCCGTACAAGCAGTAGATTCGCCACGTTCGCGCAGGCGATGGCCAGCAGGCACAGCGCGACCAGCACGAGCCCGAGGAAGGCGACGGCCTCGCCGCCTTCGCCGCGTCCCCCGGTGAAGCCCCGAACCTCGAGCACCCCCCCGGCCAGGGACGCGTCCCGGTCCGCTTCCCCCGCAGCCCATCGAGCCCCCAGCTCCGCGCTCGCGGCCTCGAAGGTGCCACCGTCCGCGAGGCGGCCCACAAGCTCCCACACGCCGCGATCGGTGGGCGAGGGGCGCTCCACGATCCAACCCGTGTGGTTGAAGGGGAACCCGAAGCCGTCCGGGAGCACGCCCGTCACCGTGCGCGCCACGCCGTCCATGGTGACCGAGCGACCCAGGACCCCGGGGTCTTCGTCGTACAGCTCCCGCCATACGGACCCCGACAGCAACACGGACTCGTCCGCCTCCGCGGGGCCGGGAATCCAGCCCAGCTGGGGCTCCACGCGCAGCAGCGGCAGCACCTCGGGTGTGAGTGCCGCGAACGCGACCCGGACCGCGCCACGCGACGGGTCGACCAGCGTCCCCCCGAACGAGCGGTACGCCCCGAGCGCCTCGAGACTCGACACGTCGCGCATCGCCGCCAGATCCGCGGACGACACCGGCAGGGGCCGCCCGTTCCGGGAGGGCTGGACGACGTCCACCCGGACCACCCGCTCGCCGCTCGGGACCGGCAGCGGCCGGACCGCCCCGACCAGGAGGCTGAAGAACGTGCTCGGGGCGGCGAGCCCGACCGTCAGGATGGCGACGGCGAGCGCCGTGGGACCCGGAGCGCGTCGCAGACCCTTGAGCGCGAGCCTGAGCGCGAGAAGGGGCCGCAGCGAGGGGCCGCAGACAGCGGAGCTTCGGGATCCGGACATGGGCGACTGGTCAGGGGCGACGCGACGTCCTACCGGACGTGACTCGGGGCTCGGGGGTTCCAGAAGGACCCGGCCGTGAAGCTACGCGTTCGCGTCAGTCCTGCACGACGCGGACCGCGCCCCCCTCGATACGCACGGTGCCCGGAGCGGCCGGCCCGTCCCGTCGCGCGTCGACGCTGTCGCCCGACTCGAGGGTGTCGGCGAACGCGACCGCTTCCGCAGGCCCCCCTCCGAGCGGCCCGAGGGCGGCCGGGCGTACCCCGCGGGGCTCGGTCGAGACGCCCGGCGCAACGGCGACCGAGGCGCCCTCGGGGACGACCCCCGACGGAGCCGCAACGAGCGGGAGCAGCGCCACCGCGAGGCCGGCCACACGCGCGGCCATGCGGGCGAGAAGCGACTTCTCCGGCGGGCGACGTCGTAACGCGTTCATCAACGCAAAATACGTGGAGCGTCGAGAGGCACTTACCGGTGCCGGTGGCTCGGGAGGGGACCCGCTTGCGTCGCGGCAGGGGTGCGCCGAACGTAACCCGTTCGCTCACCCCCCTCCCGCGAGGCTGACCCGATGCCGACGCCCGAGACCTCGTTGGAGTCCGGCCGACCCCCGTTCCGGACCGTCCTGATCCGGGTCCTGGCGGTGCAGGCCGTCGCGCTCGTCCTGCTATGGCTCCTGCAGGCCCGCTACGGAGGCTGACCGATGCATCCGATCAACTGGATCATCGTGGTGGCCTACATCGCGTACGTCGTCTTCGACGGACTGCGGAGGTCCAAGGGGACGGACACCGTCGACGGATACTTCCTCGCCAACAAGAGCCTGCCCTGGTGGGCGGTCGGGCTGTCGGTCATGGCCACCCAGCTCTCCGCCGTCACGATGATCGGGACGACCGGCCAGGGCGCGACGGACGGGCTTCGGTTCGTGCAGTTCTACTTCGGCCTTCCGCTGGCGATGGTCGTCCTCGGCGTCACGCTCGTCCCGTTCCTGCATGGCGCGAAGGTATATACGGCGTACGAGTACCTGGAGCGCCGATTCGACCCTCAGACGCGGTCGCTCACCAGCCTGCTCTTTCTCTTGTCGCGCGGCATGTCGTGCGGCGGAATCATGGCGGCCCCCGCCGTGGTGTTCTCTGCGGTCTTCGGATGGGACGTCACCTGGGCGGTGGCGCTGATCGGCATCCCGACCGTGCTCTACACGATGATCGGCGGTGTGCAGGCGGTCGCCTGGGCCGACGTGAAGCAGATGGCCCTGATCGTCCTGGCGCTGCTCGCCACGGTCATCGTGCTCCTGGTGCGGATGCCTGTCGGTGCCGACGACGCGCTGCGAATCGCCGGCTCCACGGGTCGGCTGGACGTCTTCGACTTCTCGTTCACGCTCACCAACGACTACACGTTCTGGTCGGGCATCATCGGCGGCACCTTCCTGATGCTGTCGTATTTCGGCACCGACCAGAGTCAGGTCCAGCGCTACCTGACCGCCCGCTCCGTGGACGAGGCGCGCAGCTCTCTGCTCATGAGCGCCTACTGGAAGATCCCGCTGCAGGCGCTGGTGCTGCTCGTCGGTGTTCTCGTGTTCGTCTACTACCAGTTCCAGACTCCGCCGCTCCTCTACAACCCCGCGCACGAGGCCCAGGTGCGCGCGGCGCGGGGCCCTGAATACGAGGAGCTGGAGCGACGCTACGCGGCGGCGTTCGAGAGTCGCGAGATCGCGGCCCGGACCGTCGCGGATGCCGGGGCGGCGGCGGCCGGGCCGGCCCTGACCACGTTCCTCGCTCGCGAGGCCGAGGTCGGCACGATACGCGACGACGCCCTCGCGATGGCCGCGGAGGTGACCGGCGGCAACAGCCGGGACGTGAATTACATCATCCCGCGCTTCGTGCTGTCCGAGCTTCCGATCGGGCTGACCGGTCTGTTCATCGCCGGGGTGCTCGCCGCAGCAATGTCCAGCATCGCTGCCGAGCTCAACTCGCTGTCGTCCGTCACGGTCATCGATTTCTACAGGCGATGGATCCGAGATGATGCGCCCGATGCGCATTTCCTGCGTGTGTCCAAGTGGGCAACCGCGTTCTGGGGCTTGTTCGCATGCGCCGTCGCCACCTACGCCGCAACCCTCGACTCACTCATCGTCGCCGTGAATCGGTTCGGCTCGTTCTTCTACGGGTCGATCCTGGGCGTCTTCCTGCTCGCGATGGCACGGCGCGCGCGTGGGTCGGGCGCATTCGCAGGATTGATCGCGGGCATGACGGCCGTCGGGTTCGTCGCCTACGCCTACCCCTCGGTCTCGTGGCTCTGGCACAACGTCATCGGCGCCGTCACGGTGTTCGTGGTCGGGATGGCCGTGAGCGCGATGACACCAGAGCGCGCCTGAGCCGCGAACAGGCCCGCGCCACCCCGTGTGGCGGCTCGTAGCCGAAGTGCGCCCGAGCTCATCGGATGACCGAGCGCAGGACCTCCGAGTACAGCCACTCGACCGGCGTCCACTGCTCGCCCCGCTGCACGTCGCTGGTCACGCCCACGACCATCTGGTGCTCCGGGATGACGAACACGAACTGTCCACCCGCTCCCACGGCCGCGTAGATGTCCTGCGTACCCGCGCCGTCGGGATCGGGCTCGAGAATCCACCACAGGTAACCGTACCACCGGATCCGCTGGCTCGGGGACGCCGAAGTCCACGTGGCGCTGCACGGACCGCTCGACCCACTCCCCCGACACGAGCCGTTGGCCCTCCCACATCCCGCCCTGGAGATAGAGCTGGCCCAGCTTCACCATGTTGCGCGGCGTGAGGAACAGACCACCACCGAGGTGCGGGTGCCCCTCCTGGTTGACGAACCACCGGCGGTCCAGGATTCCCATCGGTCCGAAGAGCCACGAGTCCGCCAGGACGTTCGCGTGCTCGCCCGTACGGGCCTTGAGCACACTCGACAGCGCGATCACGCCTCCGGAGTCGTACTGCCAGAAGGTGCCCGGCTCCCTGATCATCGGACGGGTCAGCCAGTAGTAGTCCCACCCCGTGGGGAGGCTGTTGAGCTCCCAGTGGGGCGCGTCGGGGCCGACCTCGTGATAATCGGTGCCCGTCCGCATCGTCAGGATGTCTTCGATCTCGATCCTGGAGCGCAGCGCGCTGCGCGCCAGCTCCTCCTCCCACTGCGGGAAGAAGTCCAGGACGCGCTCGTCCACGTCTGCGACGTAGCCCTTGTCGATCGCGATCCCCAGGATGGCCGAGGCGAAGCTCTTGGTCACCGACTGGAGGGAGTGCTGCGACAGCTCGTCCTGCCCCCGGAAGTACGCCTCGACGACGCGCACGCCGTTTCTCTGCACGATGAGGCTATGCACCTCGCCGAACTCCCCCGAGGCGAGACGGTCCACGAGCTCGTACAGTCGAGCCCGACTGAGGCCCTGGAGGGGCGTCGTGTCCCGCGGCACGGGGTCCGGCACCGCTCCCGGCCCCCGTCCCGCGTCCGTCGGTCCATCCCCGCACGCGGCCGCGGCGGCAGCGGCCAGTCCGACCGCCACCAGTGCCGTGAGCCGCGCCGACCTCACGTCAGCCTCCGCTCACGTCGATGGTGAGCGAGCGCACGAGCGCCCCCGCCTCGGCCGTGACCGTCACCCTCGCGTTCACGCCGGGGTCGGGCACGGGCTCCGTGCCGTCGCTCCCACACCCCGAGGCCGCGACCAGACCCGCGAGCGCCAGCGCCCGGATCGGCGCGCGCCGCCTCAAGAGCAGGGCTGGCAGAACGAGCAACAGGAGCGCGCAAAAGCCCCACGGGACCCCGGCCGTGGCCGCCCGGGACAGGCGCAGCTCCACGACCGCCTGGGCACCGCCGAGCGTGACGGTCGACGGCGACGGGGTGCACGTCACGGCGGACGACGAGCTCGCGCAGCGGATCGCGATCGGCTCTTCGAAGTCCACGTCGCGGAGCGGAGCGAGCGTGAGCGACACGGATGCGCTGCCGGCGACGAGCGTAGCGCTCGTCGCAGCCGCGGACAGCGCGAAGTCGGGCGGGCGCTGGAGGAAGGCGAGGCCATTCGGGTCGCCCAGACCGCCGCCGGTGACGAAGTTCGGGCCGACCTCGCCGGTCTCGAGGTCGACCGCTCGGACGCGGTGGGCGTTCCACTCACCGACGTAGAGTCGTCCGTCCGGCCCGATGTCCCATCCCTCCGGGTTGGTGAGGCCGGACACGAGCTGCGCGACGTGCGTGCCGTCCGCCCCGCTGTACTTCTGGATGCTGCCGCCGGTCCAGTCGATGATGATCAGGTCCCCCGCCTCGTCGAGCCAGAGGTTCACGGGGCCGAGCAGGTGCTCGTCCGGCTGGACGAACACGTCGATGAGGCTGCCATCGGCGTCGAAACGCCGCACGTCCCGCGTCCCGAAGCTGACCACGTACAGCGTCCCCTGGGCGTCCCAGGCCTGGTCCATCGGCCGGTCCAGGTCGGGCGTCGCCTCGCGGACGAAGGTCCCGGTCTCCCCGTCGAACACCGCGACGGACGTCTGACCGCTCCCCCACTGGCTCACGTACAGGTCCCCGTCCGGGCCCCAGTTGGCCTTGGTCGGCCCGCGCAGGAGATAGCCGGAAGTGAACGACGAGCCGGGCCCTCCCCTCCGGTCGAAGCGGAGCACCGAAGGAGTGCCGATCCCGACCACGAAGACGTCGTCCCCACGAACCAGGATCTCCTGCGTCTCGCTCAGGCCCGCGCCACCCGGAGGCACGAAGTCGTCCACGAAGGCGCCCGTCCGGCCGTCGTAGCGCTTGACCGAGTTGGTCGCTCGGCTCGACACGAGGAGATCGTAGGGTGGCACCTGCGCGAGCACGCCGCCCGGCGCAGCGAGCACCCACCCGAACACGGTCGCCCACGCCACGAACGCCCCCAAATCCACCCTCATCGAGCTCCCCCGTCCAGGTTGTGGCACACGCGCGAGCCAGCGTTCCCACCATGGGTGGGCACCTGGGCCGGGACCATGAACCGAAGCTGAGGCCTGTCGAAGCGCTTTCTCAGGGATGGAGCTTCGCGAGCCGACGGAAGCGGGGATCGTTCCGGACCGGCTCCCACACGGGATCGACGAACAGCTGACGACGGGTAAGTCCGGACGGCGTGGTCAGCAGCCCCTCGAGGATCATGACCGTGCGGTCGGTATCGCCCAGGGTCGCGAAAGTCTCGGCCAGAACGGTACGCACGTACGGCCCGAAGACCGCGTCGCGATCGCCGGGTCGCCTGTCGAGCACGGACTGGGCGAGCCTGCGCGCCTCCTCCTCGTCACCGGACAGGGCGAGCGTGAGCGCGAGCCACGCCGGCTCCCGGTGGATGCCCCGCGCGGGGTCGTCGCCGAGCTCCGCGTCACGCCCGAAGCGGACCGCGGCGCGACCGAGCAGCTCCAGCGCCTCTACGTCCCGACCCGCGCCGCGCGCCATCCAGGCGCGGTTCAGATCGAAGAAGGCTCGGTCCTGAACTCCGACGTCGAGGCTGTCCGCCTCCCACCAGCGTGTGAGCGGTCCGAGCACGCGGGCCAGCTCCGAGTCGAGGTGTACCGCGTAGGCGGGCTCCAGGCCCGTCTCCGGAGCGTGCTCCTCCAGGATCACGAGCGCCTGGGCCGGGTCGGCACCGTGGCGGAGCTGTAGGCGGGCCCGCTGCAGCACCAGATCCGCCCGGAACGGCGACAGGGCGGTCGCCAGGGCGTAGTAGCGATCCGCGAGCTCGAAGTCACCGAGGCGGTCGTGGTTGGCGGCGAGGCCCGCCGCGGCCACCGCGTTCAACGGATCCTGCTCCAGCGCTCTGGAGAAGAAGTCGTTGGAGGACGTCCAGTCGCCAAGCCGCCGCGCCGCCTCGGCGCGGGCGTTCAGCACGTCCGGCACGTCCGGCCAGGCCAGGCTGGCGGTATCGAGCAACGCCGCGGCCTTCGCAAAGGCTCGTTCGGCGTAGAGGGCCGCCATGCCCCTACCCCACATCGTCTCGGGGGCACCCGGCGCGAGCTCGTTGACGACCGTGAGCGCCTCCATGGCACGCTCACGCCGGGCTCCGTCCCCCTCCTTCAGGTACAGAATGGCGTTGACGGCCGTGCGTGCCGCCTGAGCCCGCGCGAAGCCGGGCGCCAACGCGACGGCCTCCTCCAGGAGGTCGCCCGCGCGCATCAGGTCGGCTCGCCGGCCCGAGCGCCCGAGCATGGACGCCCGCACGTAGAGCTCCCACGCCGCTGGATCCACGTCGATCGCGTCCCCTGGGACACCGGGCCCACGCGCCGGCTCCGGCGGGGTCGGGCGGACGCCCTGGACCGCGAGCGCGACGGTCAGCGCGCCGACCAGCGCCCAGCCTCCGAGAGCCGCCACCCTTCGGGCAGTGAAGCCTCGACCCGTTGTCGCTGTCGCGGACCGGACCCGATCGGCGACCGCGTTCCCGGGGCCCCCCGTGCGCGCGACGAAGCGGTACCCTCGCCCGCGCAGCGTCTCGATGTACCTCGGCTCCGAAGCGGAATCGCCGACGGCGCTCCGTATGGCGGCGATACACGTGTTCAGCCGGTCGTCGATGCCGATGTAGTCACGGCCCCAGATCGCCTCGTGGAGCTCTTCCCGCGTCACGACCTGACCGGCCCGGTCCGCCAGGTAGAGGAGAACCCGCGTGGGGAGCGGTTGCAGCCCCACGAGCTCGTCCCCCCGCCAGAGGACGAGGCGCCTCCGATCGAGCGAATAGGGCCCGAAACGAGGTCCGTCGGGCGGATGCATCGGCTCGGTCGTCTCCTTGTGGGCGCGCCAGTGACCCGGGGCCCTCGAACATACCCGCGGCACCGCTCCGCCCTTACCGCGTCCGGCTCGAGGCCCCTACCCAGCCACGGAGCGGGATAGGGACCGGACTTCGGATGGCGCGGGCGGTGCAGCGCGAGGTGTACGGGAGGACACCCGTGGAGCCCGTCCCTGCACCGCGGTCCGCCAACGGTCGACCCACACCTCGAGGCCCGCGGCGAGCGCGCCCGCGGGCACGATCTCGTAGCGCAGGCCCGCGAGAAGGATCGCCAGGGCGCTGCCGGGAGGCGCCGTCACCCGAACCGGATCCGCCGGCGCCAGGGCGAAGCGCTCGGCCATGGTTCGGACCTGCTCCGGCGCTCCGAGCCATGTCAGGAACATGGCGGCCGCGTCCGGGTGGATCGTGCTCGCGCCGATGGCCGCACCGCGCACGATCGCCGGGGTCGGCGATTCCGGGATGCGGTAGTCCAGGCTCCGCCCCGCGGCGCGATAGCGCTCGGCGACGGAGAGCGGCAGCGGAGCGACCGACGCGAAGCCCTCCATGACGCGGCGTGCGACCGCACGGTCGTCCGGCAGGTAGTCGCGAACATTACGGTCGACCCGCCCCATCCAATCGAGGCCCGCGAGCGTGTCCCCCGTCTGGGCACCGTCCACCAGGACGTGCGTCCCGACGATCGCCGCACCGGACTCCGTGGCATTCGCATCGGGCCACGCGATGACCCCTGCCCAGCGCGGATGAAGCAGGTCGATCCAATCCCGCGGCGCCCTCCCCCGCGACAGGGAGTCCGGGTTGAAGGCCAGCACGAGCGGATCTGCGAGGGTCGGGAGCCAGAGGCCTTCGGGGTCGCCCATGCCCGCGGGGAGCACGGCGGCCCAAGCGGGGACAGGGGTCGGCGACCGCAGCGCGCCTTCCGAGGCCGCGCGAGCGAGCGCCCAGGAGGGCGCGCCCCACCAGACGTCGACGTCTCCACCGGCGAGTCGCTCCCGCGCGTCCCCCGTGGTAGCCGCGCTCCAGAGGATGTCGAGGTCCGGGTGCTCGGCCTCGAAAGCCGCTTCCGCCCACTCGAGCACCTCGGGATCCAGGGGCGAGACCACGCGCAGGGACGTGCGCGCGTCCGCGCACCCGAGGCACGCCAGCGCGGCGGCGGTGCACGCGGCACCGCGCGCACCCGTCCCCGGCCTTCGGATCACGGAGCCTCAGGGCCTCAGGGCGCGCCGGCCCTGCCGGCCGCGAATCGGCGCCAGTCGGCGGCCTTCAGCGAGATCAGGTTGGCGAACAGGCGATACGGTCCCGGTGAGCTGGACGCCCACTGCCGGAAGAACGACAGCGCCGCATACACGTACAGCCCCTCTCCGGCCGGCGCGACGAGCAGTGAGCCGAGCTTCGGGTCCTCGCCGACGTCGTGCATGCTCAGGAGGGGCACATACTGGTCGTCCCACTCCGACAGGAAATACAGGCCCCGTTCCTGGGTCCATCCATCGAAATCCGCGGCGCTGATCCGGTTGGGCGTCGTGAACAGGGGCGCATCCGGCGCCAGAATCGTGACCGCCGCATCCTCCTCGGCCACCCGATCGGCGGGACGACCGATGCTCAGCGGATAGGGAGCGTACCCCCCGCGTGCCCAATCGTACTGGTTGTATTGGACGACGACCGTGCCTCCCGCACGCGCGAAGTCGAGGATCTGCGCGTTGGCCGCGCGCACGTCCGGCCGAGCTTCGTAGGCCCGCACCCCCAGGACGAGGACATCGAGGTCGGCGAAGTCTCCGGCCCGCACGCGCTCGGCATCGAGCAGGGCGACCTCGCCACCGAGCTGGCGGACCACTTCCGGTCCGGCGTCCCCCGTGCCCATGACGTAACCCACGCGCAACCCCGCGGCGATCCTCACGGGCACGACGGACACTTCGGTCCGCGCGGGCGCGTACAGCGCGGCCCGCTCGATGTGCTCGTAGTCGATGATCGAGAAGCCGTCCTCGAAGGTGTGGCCCCTCCCGTCGGTCACGGATGCGCGGAACGTGTGATCTCCCTCCTCCGGAGCCACAACCGGGCGGATCTCGAACGCGAACGAGCGCTCGGCGCCCGCGGCGTCGAGCTCCAGGTCGTACGCCTCGGGCGTCGCCACCCAACCCACGGGTGCCGACAGAGCGACCCGGCCGCGGGCCCCACCGTCCACGTCGCTACGCACGGCGACGGTGACGGTCTGCGATCCGTCGCGGGCAGAAGGCCACACCAAGGAAGCGGGTGTGACCGCGACCGAGAGCGCCGGTACCACGAGCACGGGACGGCGGTACTCCCCGCGCGCCGGGTTCACGCCGACGTAGGCCCACCCGCGCGTGTGTTGGACGTCGACGTCACCGAGGCCGAGGTCGAAGACGCCCGACACGGGCACCGGGTCTCGCGGCAGGCCCCACAAGCTCCGATCCGCCGGCCACGAATACCAGCTCCCCTGGCGCGGGCGCCGCAGGTAGTACATCTCGGTCCGGGGCGCGTCCTCGGGAACGGTCACCTCGAATGTCCAGGTCCCCAACGACTGCGGGCCCAAGCCGCCGCCGGGCGTCATGCCCCCCGCGGACACGCCCACGACGGACCAGCCGTCGGGAACGCGCAGCCGGGCTTCGGCGGCGGGAATGACGGCGGGCCCGCCGTTCCAGATCTCGGCTGTGACGCGCAGCTTCTGGCCGGGTGTCACGAGGTCGTCGTCCGCCCGCACGTCGAGGACGATCCCCGACGCTGCGAGGACCGCGCGCTGCGCCACCTCGATCTTGTGTGCCAGGACCGTGCGCAGCTCCGCGTCGGCCCCGTTTCCAGCGGCCTCCCGGGCTCGGAGCAGCTCCCGGAGCGCCTCGCGCAGGTCCGCGGCCGCGGCGAACGGGTCGGTACCCCCGAACCTCCCCCGCGCCCTGGCCAGCGCGCCCCGATAGGCCTCCAACGAGGCCCGCACCCTGGCGGCGGCCGCCCCCTCGAGGCCGACCGCGGCACCGACGAGCGTGGTGTCGATCCCGGAGAAGATCCCGGCGTCGTCGGTCCCGTCGACCCTCGAGCGCTCGAGTCGGACCCCGGAGGCGCGAGGGCCGAGGGGCCGCGACGCGCCCATGTCCTGGGAGCGGTGGAAGCTCCGACTCTCCATCGCGAGCTGAAGCTCGGAGCGACCCAGTAGGGGATCGTAATTCCCCGTCGGCACCGAGACCGTCGTCGCTTCCGGATTCCGCCATGTCAGCTCGAAGAGCTTCGCGGGCGTCCAGGGCTCGACTCCGTCTCCCAGCTGGCCTTGGAAGCGTGCCGGGTCCCCTGCGGCCTCGAACGCCTCCCGCGCGAGGATGCCGGACGCCTGGTGCTGACCGTGCCCGTCTCGTGGGGTGCCCGAGAAGACGGCGACCACGACCTGGGGGCGGAACGTCCGGACGACCCATACCACGTCGCTGAGCAGACTGTCGCGGGGCCAGAAGGTCAGCGCCTCGTCCGCCCGCTTGGAGTAGCCGAAGTCGAATGCCCGGGTGAAGAACTGACGGCCACCGTCCAGCCGCCTCGCGGCCTCCAGCTCGCCGGTCCGGATGATGCCCAGACCGTCCCAGAGCTCGGGCCCGATCAGATTCTGTCCGCCCTCTCCACGTGTCAGCGCCAGATAGGCGGTCTGCGCACCGTAGCGACGCGACAGGGCCGCGAGAAGGCTCGTGTCCTCATCGTCGGGATGCGCACCGATCATGAGGACGCGCTTCACCCCGTCCATCTGTCGTAACAGCAGGCCCGTGGCGACCAGCCCGCTCTCTTCGAGCGCCTGCCCCGCCACCGGAGGCGAGGCCACAAGAATCGACATGCACGTCAGGACCACCCCGCGGCGACCGAAAACCATGCGCTCCCCTCTGCTTTCATGTGCGCGGCCGAAGCCACGAGCGACGCCTCGGCACCTCCCGCGCCCGACCGGACGGGCAGAGGAGTGCGTACCCACCGGCGACCCAGACGCTCCAGGGCGAGGGCCGGAGGGGGATCAGCCTACTCGTTCGGACGTGGAAGCTGCCAGGGGGCCGGCGGCGTGCGCGGCATCCGCGAGGTGGGTGTGGAGGTCGGTCTCCTGCGGGAGTTCACGGTCGGACGCCTTGAACCCCCGGGAGCGACCGTGCGCTACCTGAGCGCCGCCGGCAGGCGCTTCACGACCACCATCGGCACATCGAGCTCCCCCCTCTCGACGAAAGCCACCAGGCCGTCCGGTCCAAAAGCGGATGGCAGCTCCGTGGCGCCGGCCGCGAAGGATCCCACATACTCACCCGTCGGGGTGATCACGTCGATCGGGCCGGCTTCGTTGGGCTTCGCGCCCCGACGCACCGCCCAGATCTTCCCACCCCAGCCGGTCGCCATGTTCAGCAGCACCGGCAGCTCCGGGTAGAACTGGAGTTGCTGGATCTGGTTGCGCATCATCTCCCTGATCGCGTCGGGGTCCACCGGGCGAGCTGCGCCCCCTCCCCCCGCCACCATGATCCGCATCTGCGGACCCTGGCCGGATTCGAGGTCCTCCAGGCGCCGTTCGCGTTCGGCGTCCTCGATGGCCCGGCTCACGGGCTTCGGGTCGAAGGGCCTCCGGATCACGCGCTCGAGCCTGCCCGTGGCCGCCACCACCTTCACGGTGTAGGTGCTCGAGTCGGCATAGGCCACGGCCCCACCGGGGAGGGCGCCCACCAGCAGGCCCGGCTCGAAGGCCCTGGGGCCGGCCATCGACATGCGGAAGGTCATCCCGCCGCCGCTCATCTCACCAGGCGGTGGCCGCGGAGGCAGCCATCCCTCGGCCACGACCCGCCTACCCGCCGTCTCGCCGTCGAGGGAAACGTGCTCGACGGGCCGCGTGGTCGGCGCCGCTGGGCCCTCCCCACCCGGCCCGCCCCGCATGCTCATCATCATCTGGTTGCCACCACCGGTCACGAAGCCCAGGCCGACCGGATCCGCCTGCATCTGACCGATGCGGACCACGCCATCCTCACCGCCCATGGAAACCATGCGGTCGTACTCGCCGTCGGGACCGAAGATGGTATAGGCGCGATGCCCGGCGTCGGCGATGACCGCCGAGCCGTCCCGCATGACCACGAAGGCGCCGGGCATGCGTAGCTCGCCAGGGCCTTCCCCGGGCTGGCCGAACTCGCGCACGAATCCCCCCATGGCGTCGACGACGACGATGCGGGAGCTCTGTCGGTCGAACACGTACAGGTGTCCGGCCTGGTCGAAGCCGACGCCGCCGATATCCCCGAACGTCTCCCACGCGGCCCCGTCGAAGGCCCCGATGGTGAAGACGTCCTCCATCTCGACCGTCAGCGGCTTGTCGCGGGCCGGCAGGTCCACCGTCTGCTGTCCCGACGCCGACAGAGCCGTCGCGAGCGCCGGCACGGCGGCGACAACGCCGCGAACCCAGAGTCGAATCACGATCCACCTCACCGGACGAGTCCCACCTCGACCCGACCTCCGTCGGGTACCTCCGACACGTGTAGATGATGTCGGAGAGGGAGGGGGTTGCCCGGGCGGGTTGCGCCGTGGGCGAACGTCGACGGAAGTTGGGCGCTCGGCCGTCACTCTTGCCCCGGCCCGAGCATGACCGACGCGATCCCACGCCTGAACACCGCCCTCGAGGGGCGCTACCGCGTCGAGAAGGAGGTCGGCCGGGGCGGGATGGCGACGGTCTACCTCGCCCGCGACGAGCGCCACGATCGCATGGTGGCGCTCAAGGTCCTGACGCCCGAGGTGGCCGAGGCAGTCGGAGCGAAGCGGTTCCTCAGCGAGATCAAGACCACCGCCGCCCTCAAGCATCCGAACATCCTGCCCCTGTTCGACTCGGGCGACGCCGAGGGCCATCTGTTCTATGTGATGCCGTTCATCGAAGGGCGGAGTCTGAGATCGCGCCTGGACAACGAGCGCCAGCTGCCCGTGGACGATGCGGTGAGCATCGGGGTGGGTGTGCTGCGGGCCCTCGACCACGCTCATCGTCACGGGATCGTGCACCGGGACATCAAGCCCGGGAACGTCCTTCTCCAGGACGGACAGCCCGTGGTGGCCGACTTCGGAATCGCGCTCGCCGTGAGTCGGAGTGGCGGCGACCGCATCACGGAGACGGGGATCCGGTTGGGCACGCCCCAATACATGTCCCCGGAGCAAACGACGGGTGACGAAGCTCCCGGACCGGGCACCGACATCTGGGCCGTGGGATGCCTGCTGTACGAGATGTTGGCTGGCGACAGCCCCTTCTCGGGAGGAACGCCCCAGGCTGTCCTGGGGAAGATCATCGCGAGCGACGTGCCCTCGGTGAACGAGCGTCGCCCGACGACGCCGACCCACGTCGCCGCGGCGATCGCGACGTCGCTGGAGAAGGTGCCCGCGGACCGTTTCAGATCGGCCGAGGCGTTCGCCCAGGCGTTGGCGGACCCCACCTACCGGGGTCACGCGCCGCCTCCAGAACGGACCCGGCCGAGCCGAGTCGCCGTCGGCATCATCGCGTTCCTCTTGGGTGGGCTCGCTTGGGCGGGGATCCAGACCTGGGGACGCGCGCCGGAGCCGGGCTCAGAGCGCACGGTTCGCTTCAGGATCGAAGGCTCGTACATCGGGTCGGAGGGACGGGTGCTCGCCATCTCCCCGGACGGGAGGCACCTCGCACACGCACCACGCGGAGGCGTCCTCTCCGTGCGGTCCATGGAACGTTCGGACGTGTCCCAGGAGCTCGTCTCCGAAGCCGCGAAACAGCCCTTCTTCTCGCCTGACGGAGCGTGGATCGGCTATTTTGTCGGGCTCGGCGCGTCCATGATGCGGATTCCCGTGGCCGGGGGAGCGCCGCTCCCCGTCACCAGCGTGGACGCCCGCTCCCTGGGTGGGAGCTGGGGCTCCGGCGGAGACATCCTGT
>QJYK01000169.1 GCA_003248075.1 Gemmatimonadota bacterium
AGCAGCCGACTCATAATCGGTAGGTCCCAGGTTCGAGCCCTGGCGGGCCCACTCTCCTGCGGACGAAGCACTCGACGGTCTCCCGGGACGGCCCGGGAGGCCGTTTTGGTTGCGGATGCTGCGGAAGATATTGCCGAGAAGTCGAGAGCCCCGCGCTGGCCCTCGGGCTTCTGTGCGACCTGACGGATCCGCCCTAGGTTGGTGGACCGCTGCCCAGGCTAGCAGGACCCTGCCCATGTCCGATGATCCCATCCGCCGCCTGAACTCCGCCTTGGAGGGCCGCTACCGCATCGAGCGCGAGCTCGGCCAGGGCGGGATGGCGACGGTGTACCTCGCCGGGGACCTGAAGCACGAGCGAAAGGTCGCGCTCAAGGTGCTGAAGCCCGAGCTGGCCGCGATGGTCGGGGCGGGGCGCTTCCTCGCCGAGATCCGCACCACGGCGAACCTCCGCCACCCCCACATCCTGCCGCTCTTCGACTCGGGGGAGGCGGACGGATTCGTTTGGTACGCCATGCCATGGGTCGAGGGCGAGAGCCTGCGGGACCGGATCGACCGCGAGCGGCAGCTACCCATCGACGAGGCGGTCGCGATCGCGACCCGCGTTGCGGGAGCCCTGCAGGCGGCCCACGACGCGGGCGTCGTCCACCGCGACATCAAGCCGGCGAACATCCTGATCGAGAAGGGTCAGCCGGTCGTGGCCGACTTCGGGATCGCGCTCGCCGTGCAGGAGGCCGGGGGCGGGCGCCTCACCGAGACGGGACTCTCGATGGGTACGCCCTACTACATGAGCCCCGAGCAGGCCACCGCGGACCGCGACCCAGACGCCCGTTCGGACCTCTACTCGCTCGGATGCGTGCTCTACGAGATGCTGACGGGTGAGCCGCCCCATACGGGCGCCACCGCGCAGGCGATTCTCGGCCGCATCCTGACGGGGGAGCCGCGGCCACCCACCGAGGTCCGGAAGGCGGTTCCCCCGAACGTCGAGGCGGCGCTCCTGCAGGCGCTGGAGAAGCTACCGGCGGATCGGTTCGGGTCGGCGCAGGCGTTCGCGGATGCGCTGGCCGACCCGAGCTATCGACGCAGGACCACCGGCATCCGGCCGGGGCGCCTGGGCATGGGGAGCCGGTTCGGTCCGCGGGACGGAGTGACCCTCGCCGTGGTTGCGATCGCGCTCCTCGGGTTCGGGTGGGCGATCGGCCGCAGCGGCCCCGAGGCCGGGACCGCGGTGACGCCCACCGTGACCTACGCGCTCGTGCCACCCCAACCGATCGACGCCTCCGCGACGGCCCTCGCGAGCGACGGCTCGGTCGCGTACGTGCCCTTCACGGCACCTTCGCGCGAGAGTTCGGTGCTGATCAAGCGCTCCGACCACGCGGGGTTCCGTCTTCTTCTCGGTACGGTCGGCGCCGAGGACACGGACTTTTCGCCGGATGCGGAACAGTTGGTCTTCAGTCGCCGCGACGGTGTGTTCATCGTCGATGCGGACGGGGGGAGCGAGCCGGTGCGGCTCCCGGACGTGCCGTTCGTCGAGGGACTGCTGTGGTGGAGCCCCGACTCGATCCTCGCGATCCGGTCCGAGGCCGCCACCGGCGCGGAGGGCGTTCCGACGATTCTCCTTCTGATCGACCCGAACCGGCGACGGATCGACACGCTCTCCACCTCCACCGTGCGGCTCAGGGATCTCGCCGGCCCCACCCGAGAGCCCGGCGAGTGGTACGTGACCAGTGACGAGGGGTTCGGCCGGGTGGATCTCCGCACCGGCCGGGTCGAGACGCTCGTGCCCGGCCTCGCCGCCGCTCAGGAGATCGCGCCGGGACTCCTCCTCTACCGGGTCGGTCGGTTACTCCGGGGGTCTCGCTGGGACGAGTCACGCGGCCTCGTGGGGGAAGATCTTCTGGTCGCGGACCGGGTCGAGGCCTTCGACGTCGGCCCCGGGGGCGATCTCCTTCTGGTGCGGTGGGTCGAGTCCGAGGGCCCGGACGGAACGGAAACGGAGTACCCGTGGTTTCCGGTCGTGTGGATGGGGGAGGACGGCAGCGTCGAGCGCATCCCGATCCCGCTCGTGACGCACGCGGATCCCGAGGTGTCTCCCGACGGTCGGCGCCTCGCCTACGTGTCGGCCGACCGGGTCCACGTGTTCGACATGGATCTCGGTGACGATGTGGACGTGACCGGAGACCTGACGCCTGTACCCGATGGCACGCACAATCCCGTGTGGTCACCCGACGGGTCGCAAATCGCATTCCACGTCGTCGAGGACGAGGACGCGTCGATCGTCGTCGTGGCGGCGGACGGGTCCGGGCTCATCGGCCGGGTAGAGAGGCGCGCGCTTGTTTGGGAGTGGCTCGACGACCGAACGCTGCTCGTGGGCGCGGGCGACGGAGATCTCTTCACCCAGGACCTCTCCGAGCCGGATGCCGAGTGGGTCCCGGTCCTGGCTGCGCCCGGGTGGGTCGAGCAGTCGGCGAGCGTTTCGCCGGACGGCCGCTGGCTCGCCTACATCTCAGATGAAGACGGAGACTTTCGGGCGTACGTCCGCAGCTGGCCGGAGCTGAGGAGCTACAAGGTGATGGTATCCGGGTCAGAGCCCGTCGGGGGCAGGCTCGACGCGAGCGACCCGATCTGGTCGTCCGACTCGCGGACGCTGTACTTCGTGCAGGCGGATGAGATCCGTTCGGTGACCTTCTCGACGTCGGCCGGGGCGCTCGTGCCGGGATCTGTGACAACCGGACTCGTGAACCTGGAGCCCGGAGATCAGGTGTGGGGTCTGGACGAGTCGACGCGCCGCTTCCTCGTGTTCCGGGCTGGTCAACGGGTAGAATTCCCCAAAAGCGAAGTCGAGGTAGTAACGGGCTGGCGGCGCACGGTGGTGGAGGCGCTGAGCGGATCGGGAAGGTGACCGGATGACGGGTGCCTTGGAGTGAAGGCGGGGCCTACGTAGCGAGAGTGCGTCCCCTACGTCACGTTACGTAGGGCGACGCCGGCCGTCGTCGCGCATGTTCATACGAACCTCCACTCCTGAAGGCGCGGTGACATGCGTACGCCCATCCTGCTGACGCTCCTGGCCTTCTCCGCGATCACACCGAGGCGTGGGGACGCACGGCAGGTGGCCGTCGGTGACTCGATCGGCGTCAGGCCGACCAAGACCGTGTTGCCGGAGCGCAGCCCGAGTTCCAAATGGGTGGAGCGGCCCTGGACCACGGCTACGGTCATCCGGGTCACCCCAGACACGCTGTGGTACCGGACCGACGATGGGCTGGCACAAATGGCCGTGACGGACGCCGAGATCCGGCGACCGACCGGGCGGGACCATCGCGGGCGCGGTGCGGTCCTGGGTGCGCTGTCCGGTGCGGCGATCGTTGGCCTCGTGGCCAACCTGAGCTTCGAGCCCGAGTACCAGCTGGGTTCGATCGGGGACGCCTTCGTGTGCGCCATGAACAACTGTGAGGTGCCCCAATCCAACTCGCGAAGTGGCGAAACCTGGGCGGGCGCGGTCTTGGGTGCCTCGTTGGGGGGCATCATCGGCTACCAGATCGGGAAGCGCGCCGGCCGCTGGGAATCGGTGGACCTGGTTCCGAGTGTGAAATCGGAGGGCGTGGTCTCGATGAACCTGCGCGTGACGTTCTGAGCCCATCTCACCAGGTGGTGGGACTCGGGTCAGCGTCGGAGCCGCGCCCCTGTGCACGGTCCCGGACGGGACCCGAGTGCGTCCGGAACCGTCCGCCTCACGCCTCGGCGAGATCCTCCAGGAGCATCATGACGTGGTCGGGGTGCCCCTTGGCGCTGCGCACGAGTCCTGTCCGCGTGCGCGCCCAGATGATCTCCTCGTCGGCCGCCACGAACCTTCGGTGGGCCTCCGCCAGCTCCGCCATCCCCGTCGCGACCCGCCGCAGCTCCTGGGTGACGGCGGCCCGGTCCGAGGGGTCGGCCAGGTCGTGTAGCGGTCGCTCCTTCAGCTGGTCGAGGTCGTAGCCGAAGGCGCGCAGGAAGGCGGGGTTCGCGTCCAGAACGTGACCGTCGAGGTCCAGGAGCACGATCGCCAGCCCGGAACCGTTGAAGATCCAGGAGAAGCGGGCCGCGCGCCCGTGCAGGTCCCGGGCCTCGTGCTCTTCCGAGACGTCCTCGACGGCTCCTTCGATATAGAGGGGCGTGCCATCGTAGTCCCGGTGCGCTCTCGCCGCATTTCGCACGCGCACGATCTGGCCGTCCGGGCGCGCCAGCCTGCTCTCGAATCCACGCACCACTCCGAACTGCTCGAGCTGACTGAGGAAGCTCTGCCGGTGGGTGTGGTTGACGAACATGTTGCGAGCGTACACGAACTCCAGAGAATCCCGATCCGGGCGGCCGAGGAGCTGCCAGAGCGCGGGATTCGCGTCCAGCAGCTCGCCCTCGATACTGATCCGATAGAGGCCGATGGGGAGGTGGTCGAACATCGAGCGGTGACGCGCCTCGCTTTCGCGCAGCGCCGCCTGAGCGCGACTGCGTTCGATCGCGTACCGGATCGCTCGCTCCACGATGTCCGGATCCAGCTTGGTCTTGTCGAGGTAGTCCGAGACACCCGCCTCCATCGCAGCCAGGTCCACGTCGTAGTGTCCCTTGCCCGTCACGAGGATCATCGGCGCAAGGTTCCGGTTCTCCCGCGCCTCGCGAACGAGCTCGATGCCCGAGTCGTTCCCGAGCAGATAGTCGATCAGGTAGATGTCATGCGCGTCTCGGGCGATCTCGGCGCGGCCTTCGGAGCTGGAGCGAACGTGGTCGAGGTCGAATCGGGTGGAGGGGATCTGGTCGAGCAGCGAGCGCAGCAACAGGAACGCGGACTCGTCGTCGTCGATGAGCAGGACCCGGATGAGTGGGTCTTGGGTCATTGGGCCTCGCGTGGGAAGGCTTCGTGCCGGCTCGCTACTGTAGGCTCCGAGCGGTTGCGGGGAAAGAAGCCGGCGCGCTAGGGATCGTGGTCGGGCTCGGGCGGCTTCCGCCGCTTCTTGGTCTCCGCGCGCCTGCGCTTGGCCTCGCGCCGCTTCCGCCGTTCGCGTGCGGGAACGCGCGTGGCTCGTCGGGGGCGTCTGCGTCGGTTCCGTTCCTCGAGGCGGCGCCGCAGACGGGCCAGGGCGATGCGCTTGTTCCGTAGCTGGGAGCGCTCCTCGCGAGCCGTCACGCGTAATCCGGTCGGCAGGTGCACCAAGCGCACTCCGGTCTCGGCGGTGTTCTGGTGTTGTCCGCCAGGACCGCCTGCCCGGAACGTCTCGACGCGGCACTGGGCCAGAAGCTCGTCGTCCGAGTCCGGGATCTCGAACCGCTCCGGGGTCGTGTCCCCCGTGGCGTCCGCGGAGCGGTCTTCTGACATGTTGCAGCGGCCTCCCCGGCCATGGCACAACGAGACGCTTCGGGGTACACTTGGTCGCGCCTGCAGGCGCGCACCGCGTCGAGGCCTTCGGAGGGGGCGTCGACGCCGACTCCCACACGATCGCGCGATGCTCTTCGACCGGACTGAACAGAATCCTGGCGCCAGGCTCCTGTTCAACCTGGCTTGTCTGGTCGTGGTGGTCTACGGCCTCAAGTTCGCGGCTCCGATCCTGCTCCCATCGTCGCTGGCGCTGTTCCTCACCATCCTGTCGCTGCCCGTCCTCATCTTCCTGCGCCATCGCAAGGTGCCGCCCTGGCTGTCGATCGGGATCACGGTGGTTCTCGTCATGGCGGTCTTCGGGCTGGTGATCCTGCTGGCCAGCCAATCCGTGTCGGAGCTGCAGGATCGGCTTCCGCGGTACGCGGCGAGCTTCCAGGACCTGCAGGCGACCTGGATCGCGGCGCTGGAGTCGCGCTTCAACGTCCCGCTCGGCAACTACATCGCCACGGATGTGGTCAATCCCCAGGCGGTGGTCAATTACCTGGGCAGCGTCGTCGGCCGCGTGGCCCAGTTCGTCTCCACCACCTTCGTCGTCCTCTTGATCCTCACCTTCATGCTGAGTGAGGCCATGGTCTTCCCCGAGAAGGTCCGCTACCTGCGAGGGGGGCAGAAGGGTGACGAGCGACGCATCGCGAGCGTGGTGGGCGAGATTCAGACGTATCTCGGCATCAAGACCGTGATCTCCCTCGCGACGGGGCTCCTGCTGGGCTCCTGGTGCTACGCGATGGAGCTGGACTTCCCGGTGGCGCTGGGCCTGGTGGCCTTCGTGCTGAACTACGTACCGACGGTCGGCTCGATCATCGCTGCGGTGCCGGCGCTCTTCTTCTCGGTGATCCTGCACGGAACGGTGGGCCACGCCCTCCTGGTCATGTCCGGCTACTTTGTCGTCAACACCGTCTTCGGGAACATCCTGGAGCCGAGCCTGATGGGGAGACGCCTGGGGCTCTCGACTTTGGTGGTGATCCTGTCGCTGCTCTTCTGGGGCTGGACCTGGGGCCCGGTGGGCGCGCTCCTGTCGGTGCCCCTCACCGTCGTGGTGAAGATCTGGCTCGAGCACACCCATGATCTCAGGTGGCTCGCGGTCTTGCTCGACAAAGCCCCGCCGGCTCCGCGCCCGCCCGAGGCTGCTGGAGCACCCCTGGCCGAGCCCGAGCTGGGCGCCTGAAGGTCATCCACCGAGGAGCCACATGCCCCGAGTCCCGTTCGATACGCTGCCCGAGCCCTCGCGGATCTGGGTCTTCCCCGCCAGCCGGGAGCTCACGGCGTCCGAGACGTCGCGCCTCTTGTCGGAGGTGGACACCTTTCTCGACGGCTGGGCCGCACACGGCGCGCCGCTCCGTTCGGCGCGGGATTTCCGGCACGGGTACTTCCTGGTGGTGGGGGTCGACGAAGACGCAGAGGCGCCGTCCGGCTGTTCGATCGACGCCCTCGTGAGGAGCCTGCGGACATTGGGCCGCGAGATGGGAGTGACACTCGTGGAGCACGACCCCGTCTGGTATCGGGAAGGCGATGCCGTCCGGGTGGTGTCGCGCGGAGACATGCGCGTCATGGCGCGCGAGGGCATTCTCGATGCAGCGACCCCCGTCTACGACACTTCCCTGACGCGGCTCTCCGATCTCAGGTCGCGCGGGCTGGAGCGGCCGGCACATGAAACCTGGCACGGAAGGGCGTTCTTCGGAGTTCCTTCCGGCCGCTGATCCGGGTCGCTCACCCTGCGGCGCCGGTCGTGGCGCCCAGCTCCCGAGCCAGGAATCGCGCGCCCTCCCGCTCTCCCCAGAAGGCCGGACGCACCGGGGTGCCTTCCAGGAATCCCACGTGCCCGCCGCGGGCCGAGATGCACACCGAGAAGGTCGGATTCGCGCGCAGCGCGCGTTCAGGAAGCGCCTCATGCGGAAGGAAGGGGTCGTCGCGGCTCTGCAGGACCAGCGTGGGCACGCCGACGCGGTCGAGAAAGGCGGCGCTACTGCATTCCCGGTAGTATTCTGCCGCATCGCCGAAGCCGTGCAGCGGCGCCGTGGCGACGTCGTCGAAGGACCAGAGCGTGCGGCAGCCGAGGGCTGCGTCCACGTCCACCAGCGAGGACAGCTTGTGCCGCTTCGCCCGCATCTTCCGCTTGAGCGAGCGCAGGAAGTACCCGGTGTAGAGGCGGCCCATGGGTGTGCTTTCGAGGAGCGCCGATCCGGCCGCCAGGTCGAAGGGCACCGACATGACCACGGCGGCGTCGAGCACCGCCTGGCCCCCGTCCGTGCGTTCGCCCATGAGCTTCAGGAGCGCGTTGCCGCCGAGGGAGAAGCCCCACGCCCCGAAGGCGCACCCCGGGAAGCGGGATCGCAACCGCTCGAGCGCGAGGCCTGCGTCGCCGGTCTCTCCCGAATGGTAGAAGCGGGGAAGGAGGTTCATCTCCCCGGAGCAGCCCCGGAAGTTCATGGCCACGGGCCGGACACCGGCCCGCAGGAGCTCGCTGCACGCCGACTGGACGTAGCGTCTCCGCGATGAGCCCTCCAGTCCGTGCAGGATGAGCACCACGGGGGCCCCCGGCGCGGCGCCGACGGCGAGGTCCACGTCCAGGAAGTCGCCGTCGGGGAGCGTCCAGCGCTCCCGGGCCATGGGAGGTGCGGACGACGGCCTGAGCACCCTCGCCCAAAGGGTCTGCCCGTGGGGACCCGAGGCCCAGCGGGCAGGGCGAAACGGACAGGGCTGCATGGGTCGGGCGGCCTGCGTCATCGTCGTGGGCGGGGGAGGGCAGGGTACGCGGCGCTTGCCGGGCGCGGACTGGCTCCCAAGGTAACCGGAGGGTGTCCGCCTCCGACACGGGGCTGTGTCCAACGGCCACGGACCTCGCCACGAGAACGCGTGCGGTCACGACCCCCAACCACCAGCGAGATAATCGTTTACGAACGACGTGAGTCCGTGGCATGGACCTTTCTATCGAGCGGCGGTTGGGGGGCCGCTCAGGGAGGGTTCGATCGGCGGTTCGCATGAAACGGCGCCTTCCGCCCGGCCGTAGGGTCGGGAACACCGAACGAGACTCGGGAGGATGATGACGATGGGTTCGATCGTGTGGGCGGTTCTGGTGGCGGCGTCGGTCTCTTCGGGACGCCAGCAGGAGATCGGAGGCGACCGGCTCTACGGCCGCGTGGTCACGGCGGGAGGCGCGGTCTACGAGGGGTTCCTTCGCTGGGACCGGAACGAGGGGAGCTGGGCCGATCTGCTCAACGGTAGCAAGCAGATGCCCTGGGAGAACGAGCGCGATGCCGAGCGACTCGACCCGGACCGTGACCGTCGTGACCGAGGTGGCGGGATCAGCATCTTCGGCCTTCGAATCTCGTGGTCCGAGGAGGACCAGGCGTATCCGTCGGCGGCCACCTCCGGAATCCGCTTCGGTCACCTTCAACGGCTCGAGGTGATCTCCGGGGACCGGGCGCGGCTGTTGCTCAAGTCCGGCCAGGAGCTGGAGCTGGAAGGCGGTTCCACCGATCTTGGGGACGAACTGCGCGGGCTGGTCGTGGACGACCCGGAGCGAGGGGAGGTCGAGCTGCGCTGGCGTGACCTGGACGTGATCGACTTCATGGAAGCTCCCGCGCAGGCGGTGCCTTCGTCTCCGAGGCTGTACGGAACGCTCACCGCTCGGGGCGGACTGCAGTTCACGGGATTCGTGTCGTGGGACGTCGACGAGATCCTGGGGTCCGACATCCTCGATGGTGAGGAGAGGGGCAGGGACCGGAAGATCCGTTTCGACCGCATCGCCGCCATCGAGCGGGCCGGCCCCTCCGCCGCCATCGTCGTGCTGCAGAACGGCGAAGAGGTCGAGCTCCGTGGGTCCAACGACGTGAACCGGTCCAACCGGGGCGTCTCGATCTCCGACCCCGCGCTGGGGCAGGTCCAGGTGGGATGGGACGATCTGGAGTCGGTCGTGTTCGAGCCGCCGCCCGCCGATGCGGCCCCCTACCGCGCGTTCGACGGGGGCAGGCGCCTGTACGGTACCGTGGAGACCGAGGACGGCGCGCTGCTGAGCGGCACGCTCCGGTGGGACAACGACGAGGAATACAGCTGGGAGATCCTCGACGGTCGCGACCACGACGTGGACTTCGACATCGAGCTGGGCCACGTTGCCTCGATCCGGAACCTGGGCTCCTGGGGCGCGGAGGTCACGCTCCTGGACGGCCGGACCTTCGAGCTGAACGGGTCCAACGACGTGGACGATCGCAACAAGGGTGTCTTCGTGACCACGGAGGACGGCGAGACCCTGTTTGTCGCCTGGCGCGACTTCCGGGAGGTCACGTTCGAACGCCGCTGATGCCGCCGCTCGTCCGCGGGCCGGGGCTCGTCGCACGAACTGCGCTCGTCCTGCTGGTAGCGGTCACGGGATCGCCGAGCAGGTGCGGCGCCCAGGAGGGTCCCTACCGGGACGCGGCCGCGCGGGCGCTGCACGAGGCGGCCCTCGCCGCTCGAGAGCGTCGCAGCGATTCGGTCGTCCGCTATACGGCGCTCGTCCGCCAACGCATCGGCGCCGCGCTACGCATGCCGCTCAAAGACCGGACGCTGTTCCGTAGCGAGGCGGCGTACCGCGTCTTCTGGAGTCGGTCGGGGCAGACGCTGGTGCAGGTGCTGGCGCTCCGCGAGCAGACGCCCCTCGGCGTGAGCAGGGGACAGACCCACCAGGGACTCTTCGACCAAGCCTTCGATCCCGGGAACGACCGGCTCCTGTTCGGGTTCGTGGATCCGGACGAGGACATGGGTCGCCCCGGGGAGGACGACTTCTGGTTCGAGCATCCTCTGATGCCGGAGTACCGGGACTCCTATCGCTTCGCCACGGGGGACACGCTCGTCCTCACCCTGCCCGACGGGCGCCGGCTGGAGGCGGTCGAGCTTCAGGTGGTACCGGTCGTCGCCGACGTCCATCGCATGTCCGGATCCCTGTGGATCGTACCGGAGTCGGGTGCGTTGGTGCGTGCCGCCTATCGGCTCTCCGAGACCTTCGACGCGTTCCGCGACATCGCCGACTTGCGGATGGAGGAGGACCGGGACCTCAAGTTCATGCCCGGCCTGCTCAAGCCCTGGACCTTCGACCTTTCGCTCATCGCGGTCGACTACGCTCTGTGGGACTTCGACGTGTGGCTGCCGCGCTCCATGCGCGCCGAAGGGGTGGCGACGGCGGGCATCCTCAAGGCGCCCGCGGCCGTGGATCTCTCCTACGAGATCGAGGACGTCGTCACCGAGGCCGACCTGGCCGCGGGCGCGGACGACGGGGGCACCGTCGCGGACGTCCGCTTCCAGACCCTGGCGGAGGCGATGACATACCTGGAGCGGGTCGCAGGTGAGCAGGACGTTCCCTACGTGGTCGAGCAAGGCTGGACCGAGAGGCGAAACGGGCGAGGTCGCCGGATCGTGCGCTATCTCGTCCCCGAGGATCCGGCGGTGCTCGCGACCAGCCCCGACCTTCCCCCGCCGGTGTGGCAGGACGGTCCCGGCTTCGCCTCCCGCGAGGAGATCGACGAGCTGTTCGGAGGTCTTGCGGACCTCCCTGCGCCGCCGCTCGCCGGGATGCCGACGACCTTCCGTTGGGGGCTCCAACGCCCCGACCTGGTTCGGTACAACCGCGTCGAAGCCCTGTCCGTCGGCGCCCGGGGTCAGGTGCGGCCGAACTCGCCCCTGGGTCCGCTGTCCCTGACGCTCACGGCGCGTCTCGGGACGGCCGACCGCGTGCCCAACGTGCGCCTGGATGTCACGCGGGAGGGGTTGAGGCGGCGCTTCACGTGGAGCGTGTTCCACGAGCTCGCCGCCGTCCAGGAGGAGCGGAGGGCGCTCGGCCTCGGCAACTCGATCACCGCGGCGCTCTTCGGCCGCGACGATGGCGACTACTTCCGTCGCTCCGGGGCGTGGCTCGAGTGGAGCCCTCCTTCCGCCGATCGCACGTGGTTCCGTGTGCGGGCGCTGGCGGAGCATCACCGACCCGTGGACGCGGGGACGGGATTCGCCCTCTGGCACGTGGCCGACGATGCCTGGGCGTTCCGGCCGAACCTCGAGGCGGAGAAAGGGTGGGAGCTCGGCGGACTCGTGACCCTGTCGCCGTACTGGGGCGGAGATCCGCGGTCGGCCCAGGGCGGGGTCGAGCTGTCCGCGCGCGCCTCGGGCGGTGACTTCGAGTACGCCAGCGCTTCGCTTGAGTCACGCCTGGCCATTCCGCTTCCCGCGGACCTGCGCGTCGCACTGGAGGGGGGGGCGGGGATGAGCTGGGGAAGCCCGCCGCCACAGAGGCTCTGGCTCATGGGAGGTGCGGGCACGCTACGCGGCTACGGGCCACGTGCGATGGAGGGAGAGACCTACTGGAGGGCGCGGGGAGAGCTCGCGCGCCAGCACGCGTTCGGCGCCGTGTCCCTCTTCGGCGACCTGGCTTGGGCGGGCGCGAGGGACGACATCCGCCTCGACGGGGCGCTGGCGGCGGCCGGTCTGGGCCTGTCGCTCGTGGACGGGCTGATCCGGCTCGACGCTGCCTGGGCGCTGCGGGTGCAGAGGGGCTTCCGACTCGAGGCGTATCTGGACGGCATCCTCTGAGCCCCACACAATAGGTTGCCTCTCGGCACGGCCCGGGCCGCGCCACGATCCGTGCACCCGTCGGATGCCCATGTCTTCGCGATTCGTGTCACCCCTCCGCGCGCTTCCGCTCGCTCTGCTGCTGGCGTCCTGCGAGCCCAACCCGGCGCCGCCCCCCGGTCCGGGGGTGTCCTGGGAACTCGCGCAGGATCGGGCCGCCACGCTCTCGGAGGTTCGCTACCGCGTCGAGCTGACCATCCCCGAGGCTTCCTCCGCTCCGATCGAGGGCCACACCGTTCTGCTCTTCGAGCGGTCGGATCCGGAGAACCGGGACCTGGTCATCGATTTCCTCGACCCCGGAGCGCGGGTGAGCGCGGTGCAGGTGAACCGCGCGGACGCGGCGTGGAGCCCGTCCGACGACCACATCGTGGTCCCCGCGTCGGCGCTCGTCGACGGGCTCAACGAGGTGCGGCTCGACTACCGCGCCGGCGACGAGGCACTCAACCGGAACGAAGACTTCCTCTATACGCTCTTCGTCCCGGACCGGGCGCACTTCAGTCTTCCCGTCCTGGATCAGCCCAACCTCAAGGCCACGGTCGAATGGACCCTCACCGTTCCGGCCACGTGGAAGGCGGTAGCGAACGGACCGGTGGCCGAAGAGATCCAGAGGAACGGCACGAGGACGCTGCGCTTCGCCGCTTCGCGGCCGATTCCGACGTACCTCTTCGCCTTCGCGGCCGGCCGGTTCCAGGAGGACTACGAGATGGTGGACGGTCGGGCGATCCGGATGTTCCACCGGGAGACCGATACGGCGAAGGTGGCCCGCAACCGGGACGCGATCTTCGAGCTTCACGGTCGGGCGCTGGCGTGGCTCGAGGACTACACCGGCATCCCCTATCCATTCCAGAAGTTCGACTTCGTGCTGATTCCCTCCTTCCAGTACGGGGGCATGGAGCACCCCGGAGGCATCCTCTACAACGCGTCCGGACTCATGCTGGACGAGAGTCCGACGCAGGCGCGGATCCTGGGGCGGGCCAGCGTGATTGCGCACGAGACGGCGCACATGTGGTTCGGGGATCTCGTCACCATGAACTGGTTCGACGACGTGTGGACCAAGGAAGTGTTCGCGAACTTCATGGCGGCCAAGATCGTGCACCCGTCCTTTCCCGAGGTGGATCACGAGCTGCGGTTCCTGACCGCCCACCATCCCGCGGCGTACGGGGTGGACCGTACCTCGGGCGCCAACGCCATCCGGCAGCCGCTGGAGAACCTGCGCGAGGCCGGCACGCTGTACGGCGCGATCATCTATCAGAAGGCGCCGATCGTGATGCGGCAACTGGAGGCCCGGGTGGGCGAGGGGGAGTTCCGTGACGGCCTTCGCGAGTACCTGACGACGCATTCCTACGGAAACGCCACCTGGCCCGACCTGGTGACGCTGTTGGACCGTCGCTCGCCAGACGACCTCTCCGCGTGGAGCCACGTCTGGGTCGAGGAGCCGGGACGTCCGACGGTGCGCGTGCGGCGGGACGGGGACGACGTCGTGTTGACCCAGGAAGACCCACAGGGCCGGGGGCGCGTCTGGCCGCAGACCCTGCACGTGCTCCTGGCCTACGGGGCACGGGATACGCTGGTGACCGTGGAGCTGGGCGCGGCACCGGTCCGGATCGAGGGTGCGGCCTCGGGGGGACTCCGCTTCGCGCTCCCCAACGGCTCAGGGCTCGAATACGGCCTCTTCCTGCCGGACGACGCGAGCCTCGAGTCGCTGGAGCGCGACGCGCACGGCCTGGCCTCGCCACTGGCCCGGGGCGCCGCCTGGGTGACGCTCTGGGACCAGGTCCTCGAAGGGAGGCTCGCACCGGACGAGTTCCTGACCCGTGCCCTGGATGCGCTGCCGGAAGAGGACGAAGAGCTGAACCTCGCCACGCTCCTGGGCTATGTGTCGCGCACCTTCTGGGACCTGCTGTCCGAAGAGGTGCGCACGAGCCGTGCACCGGAGGTGGAGGGGGTGCTCTGGGCGGGTGTGACCTCGACCCGACCCCCCACCGCCCGCGCCGCATTCTTCGGGACCTACCGCTCCATCGCGATCAGCAGCGAAGGAACGGCCCGGCTGCGTCGCCTGTGGGCCGGCGAGGAGGCGGTCCGGGCGCTGCCCCTCTCCGAGACGGATCGGACCGGCCTCGCACAGGGGCTCGCCCTGCGGGAGGTTCAGGGATGGAGTGGCATCCTCGACGAAGAGGAACGCCGGATCACGAACCCCGACCGGCTCGCCCGCTTCCGTTTCGTCCGTCCGTCCCTCGACGCGGATCCCGCAGTGCGTCGCTCCTTCTTCGAATCGCTCGCCGATCCCGCGCGTCGGGAGCGGGAGCCCTGGGTGCTGGATGGCCTCGACAACCTCCATCATCCACTTCGGGCGCGCGCCTCGCTGCCGTTGGTCCGCCCGGCCCTCGAGATGATCGAGGAGATCCAGCGCACGGGAGACATCTTCTTTCCGGGGCGGTGGCTGGACGCGACGCTGGGCGGCCACAGCGAGCCCGAGGCGGCCGAGACCGTGCGGCGCTTCCTGGACGAGCGCCCGGATCTGCCGCCGCGCCTTCGCGGAAAGGTGCTGCAGTCCGCCGACGGGGTCTGGCGCGCGGCTCGCATCGTCCATGGCTGGCGGTAGAACGCCGGCCTGGGCGCTCGCGCTGGCGCTGTGCGCGCCGGCGGGCTGCCAGACGCCGGGACGCGGCGGACCCCCCGCCGACCCGCCCGTCCTCCGGGGCCGCGACGGCCTGCTCGCCGACACGGCGCTGCAAGCCGTGGTCGAGCGTCAGGTCGAGCGCGACGCACCGGCGTTGTTGGCCCGCCTCGGAGACTCGCGCGTGCCCGTCCGGGCCCGGGCCGCCCTCGCCCTCGGCTCCCTTCAGAGCACGGAGGCGGTCCCGGCGCTGGTAAGGGCCCTTTCCGACCCGAGCGCGTCGGTGCGCCGGGACGCCGCGTTCGCGCTCGGCCAGGCCGGGGTGGGAAGTGCGGCCCGTGCGCTGGAGACCGCGCTTTCGAGCGAGGAGGACCGCGCCGTTCGTGCAGAGATCTTCGAGGCGCTGGGCAAGCTCGGGGTCCCGGAGAGCCTGGACGCCCTGATGGCGGCGCGGGTCCATCCCGCGGAGGAATCGATACGGGCTCTGGCGCTTTCCAGGCTCGGCGCCGTGGGAGGCGTCACCTCGCGCGAGTCGGTCGAGGAGCTCGTCGCCCTGCTGGACGCGGCCGACCCGCGGACGCGTGAGCGTGCGGCGTACTTCTTCGGTCGTGCGCAGTCACCGGCGCCGTGGGCGTCCGCTGCCGAGCAACTTCGTGAGGCCCTGCGTCGCCGCGGTGGGGACGACCCCGCGGCCATGTACCTCGCCCAGGGCCTCGGCCGGCTCGGAGACGATCGGGACGCGGACCTCCTCCTCGACTGGGCGGAGCACGCAGAGGATTGGCGGACCCGTGCGAACGCGACGGTCGCCGTGGGCGGTCTTCCCAGGCTGGACCCGCGATCCGTGGACCGACTCATCGAACGGCTCGACGATCCATCGGATCACGTGGCCATCGCTGCCGCCCAGGCGCTGGCGGGCCATCAGCGACCGGAGGACGCCGTGCGCACGATCGCCGCGTGGGTCGGTGCCCGAGGTGACCGTTGGCAGGTCTCGGAGCCCCTGGTCGGGCTGCTCGCCGCCGCGGGGCACCACGAGGCCGTGCTGGCATGGGTGGACGCGCGCGATCCCGTCGAGCCCTGGGCCTACGCCGCCGCCCTGCGCGCGCTCGCGGCGCTTCCCGGTCGAGAGGCGTTCGAGCGACTCACGGACGCGGCTTCCTCGCCGTCGGACCGGACGGCGGACGACGCGATCCGGGCGTTGGGCAGCCGATGGAGACGCGAGCGCGGGGATCCGCTGCTGAAAGACGACTACGTCCGCGCCTTCTCCCTCGCGCTGAGGCGGGGCGAGCCGCGGTCCGCGGCCATCCCGGCCGGCGTCCTGGCGGATTCCGTTCTGGGGGATGCGGGCTTGGACGCGCTGGAGGGCGCATATGCCACCTGGCGCGCTCCGGACGACGTGGAGCGCATGCGTACGGTGTTGCGTGTCCTGGGGCGGAGCGGCAACCCGCGCGTCGAGCGTATCCTGCTCGCGGTCGACGATCCCGAGCTCCTGGACGCGGCGTCCCGGGCGATTTCCGAGCTCCGCGGTGAGGAGCCCGATCCGACGTCGGCGACGGACGAGCCGTCGACGCTGCTGGCGAGCGAGGCACGTCTGGACTGGGGCTATTTGTCCGGTCTCGGAGAAACGCCCCGACTGGTGCTCGACACGGACCGGGGCCGTGTCGTCGTACGCCTGGACCCCGAGGGAGCCCCGCAGACCGTCCAGACGATCGCCCGATTCGCGGAGCAGGGACGCTACGACGACGTGGCGTTCCATCGCGTCGTCACGAACTTCGTCATCCAGGGGGGAGACTTTTCCCGGGGCGACGGCTCGGGGGGCCCGGGCTTCTCGATCCGAAGCGAGCTGAGCGAGACGCCCTACCTGCGCGGGACGATCGGCATGGCCTCTGCGGGCAAGGACACCGAGGGCTCGCAGTTCTTCATCACGCATTCGATGCAGCCCCACCTCGATGGCGGGTATACGCCGTTCGGTTGGGTGGTCGAGGGCATCGACGTCGTGGACAGAATCCTGGTAGGCGACCGCATCCTGCGCGCGCAGATCCAACGTGGACACTGAGGGACCCCGCATCCCGTGGCCTGGGATCGCGGCGCCGCTCACCGCGTTCCCTCCGGGCCTACAGGCGATGGCAGTCTCGGCGCTCTTCTTCTCGGCGATGGCGGCGCTCGCGAAGCTCGCCGGCAAGGGCGTGCCCCTCTTCGAGATCGTGCTGGCGAGGTCGTTGGTCGTGGGCGTGCTGTCGGGCGCCTCCTTGATCCGCTCCGGCACCCCCCTATGGGGGCGGGAACCGGGTCTGCTCGTGCTCCGCGGCTTCCTGGGGTTCGCCGCGCTGACGTGCTTCTACTACGCGGTCATCGCGCTGCCGCTGGCCGACGCCACCGTGATCCATTTCACCAACCCCGTGTTCACCGCCCTCATGGCGGCGGCCCTGCTGCGGGAGCGCATCGGGCTGATCGAGTCCCTTCTGGTGGCCGCCAGCCTCGGCGGGGTCCTCCTCGTCGCACGACCCGGTTGGCTGGTCGGGGAATCCAGCGGACTGGACCCGGTGGCAGTCGGGGTCGGGCTGGCCGGGGCGATCCTGGCCGCGAGCGCCTACGTGGCGGTGAGGAGGCTCCGTCAGGAGCCCCCGATGCTCATCGTGTTCTGGTTCGCCCTCGTGTGTACCGTGCTCTCCCTTCCGCTGGTGCTCCGTGATCCCGTGCTCCCCGGTCCCGGGGCGTCTCTCGTCCTCCTGGGGGTGGGGGTGGCCACGCACCTCGGGCAGTGGTTCGTCACCTGGGGCTTCCGCCTCGAGCGGGCGGGTCGCGCCTCGGCGGTCGGCTACCTCCAGATCGTCTTCGCCGCGGTGTGGGGGTGGGTGCTCTTCCGCGAGACCCCAGACCTGTGGACGTGGATCGGGGCCGGTGTGATCGTGGCGAGCACCCTGCTGCTCGTGCGCGTGCACCCGGTGCGCTAGCGCCGGGAGCCCCGGCTCCGAACCCTGGATGACCGGGGCGCCGGACGATATCGTGGCGCACGCCCCTGCTTCCGAGGAAGGTGCCCCATGACGCATCGCTTCGTTTTCCTGCTCGCGCTGGCCGCTGCGGTCGCCTCTCCGGTGTCGGGCCAGGAGCTCGTGCTCGTGAACGCGAAGGTGGTGGACGTCGACGCGGGCTCCGTGCGGCCCGAGGCCACGGTGACTGTGCGCGACGGGCACATCGTGTCGATCGAGGCAGGGAGCGGGCCGGCGCTGGCCGGGGCCACGGTGATCGACCTTCGGGGGATGTACCTCGCCCCGGGACTGATCGACGCGCACGTCCACGTCGGCTCGACCGAGCAGGCGCGGCGCGCCCTCGAGTCCGGCGTGACCACGGTGCGGAGCGCCGGCGTCTCCCACTATGTGGACGTGGGGATGCGCGAGCTGCAGAGACGCGGCGCCCTGGACCTCCCCGAAATGCGGGCCACCGGATACCACGTGCGGCCCGACCCGGCGCCGGGGCTCTTCCTCGATCATCCGGACCTCGCCCCGTTCATGGCGGGGGGCATCCGTGGACCGGAGGCGATCCGTGCGATGGCCGAAGCGATGCTGAACCGTGGCGTCGACTTCCTCAAGGTGAATGCCACCGAACGGGCGGGGGTGCCGACCACGGACCCGCGCAAGCAGCTGTATTCGGAGGCCGAGCTCAGGGTGCTGGTCGAGACGGGGGCGGCCAGGGGGATCGGCGTCATGGCCCACGCCCACGGGGACGCGGGAGCCCGGGCCGCCGTGGCGGCCGGGGTACGGAGCATCGAGCACGGAACGTACCTGAGTCCCCGGACGCTGGCGATGATGGCGGAGCGAGGCACGTTCCTGGTGCCGACCATCGCGATCGTGCGGGATCTGACCATTCCCGGAGGCGACTACGACAACGCGCTCCTGGCGATCCGCGGAAGGCACATGCTGCCCCGAGTCCGCGAGATGGCACGGAACGCCCATCAGGCAGGCGTTCGGATCGTCGCGGCCACCGACACGGGGTACGGGCCCGAGAGCACGACCACGCTGGCCCACGAGCTCATCGAGCTCGTGGACGTCGGGCTGTCGCCCGCCGAGGCGCTCCGCGCCGCCACCACGACGGCCGCGGAGCTGCTCGGCGTCGAGGACCACACGGGCCGCATACGGCCCGGTCTGGATGCCGATCTGATCGTGCTCGAGCGCGATCCCCTCGCGGCGATCGACGCCGTCCAGGACGTCCTCATGGTGATCTCCGACGGCCGCGTGGTCGTACGTCGGGGAGATTGGCCTGAGGACCGCCCGGTCTCCTGAGGCGCCTCGGATGGCTGCCTCGCCGAGGCCGACCCGAGCCCCCGGGCGGGCCCTCATTTCCGTCACCCCGCACGCCGAGGTTCCGACCGCCGAACCGGAAAGCACCGTTTGGAACTAAACACTGTTACGCCTCGTAGGGGCGCTGGGATTGACCTGATCATGGGTTCTGTTTACAGTGTTCACCCATGTCTGACCAACGCGACAAGATCCTGTCCTGTGCCTGCGAGCTGTACCTGACCGACGGGCTCGACGGCTTCTCCATGCGGAAGCTGGCGAGGCAGGTCGGGGTCACAGCCCCGGCGCTGTACCGGCACTACGAGAGCCGTGAGCACGTGCTCACGGACCTGGTGAGGGAGGCGTACCGCGCGTTCAGCGCGGTGCTCTACCGAGCCCTGGAGGGGCGCACACCCGTCGACCGCTTTCGGCGCGCCGGTGAGGGTTATCTCGACTTCGCGTTGGGCGAGGAGCGCTGGTACAGCCTTCTGTTCATCCCTGCCGAGCAGATGGGGATGGCCGAGCTCCCGGCCGACGTGGAGGCGATGGGGTGTGCCATCCATCAGTTCTGGGTCGATCGGGTTCGCGAGTGCATGGACGCGGGCTGCTTCAAGGCGGGGGACCCGGTCCAGGTGTCGCTCACCATGTGGGCCCACGCGCACGGGCTGATCTCGCTCTACCTGGGAGGCCACTTCCGCATGGACGCGGAGGCCTTCCGCGTGTTGTTCGAAGAGTCCAGCCTCCGCATGAGCATGGGGCTGGCCACCGATGAGTTCGCTGAAGGGTTGACCGGTCGGGGATCGGCGATCGAGCCCGCCGGCGTAACGTCATAGACGACGAGGGGGAGACGGGATGAGGTACCAGGCAACCGGGGCCGGCTCGCGCCCCCGTGGCATGCGGGAGGCGTCGACGACCGTCGCACTCTTCCTCGTCGCGCTGGCTGCGCCAGGGGCGCGGGGCGCCTCCGCCCAGGAGGCCGCCGTGGGTCCGCTCACTCTGGACGCTGCCGTGCGGACCGCACTCGAGCGCAACCGGGACGTGGAGGCTGCGCGATTCGCGCTGGAGGAGGCGGAGGAGCGGGTTTCCGAGGCGTGGAGCAGCGTGTACCCGTCGCTCGACTTCGATGCCAGCTACACGCGGAACGTGTCGCCGACCGTGAACTTCCTCCCTGCCCAGATCTTCGATCCCACCGCGGGCCCGGACGACTACATCGGGGTCCAGTTCGGGGCCGACAACCAGTGGCTTTCGACGATCTCGCTCGAGCAGCCGATCTTCTCGGCCGCGGCCTTCATCGGCGTGGGTGCCGCAGGGCGCTACCGTAGTCTCCAGGTCGAAACCGTCCGCGGGCTCACGCAGGCGGTGGTGACCCGCGTGCGGGTGGCGTATTACCAGCTCCTCCTCCAGCAGGAACAGCTGCGGCTCATCGGCAACTCGGTTCGCCGGGTGCGTGAATCGTTGAAGGAGACCCGTGCGCTGAACCGTGCGGGCCTGTCCTCCGACTACGACGTGCTGCGTCTCGAGGTCGAGCTCGCGAACCTGGAGCCCAACCTGCTCCGCGCCGAGAATGCCGTGCGGCAGGCGCAGCGGCAGATGCGGTTGGAGCTGGACCTGCCCGACGGGGAGACGGTCGAGGTGCGGGGGGCGCTGGCCTCCATGGATCTGGACGACCTGTCGGCGAACACCGACGAGAACCGCGGCGTGCTCGCGTTCACCGGATTCCGGGACACCGGGACCGCCGACGAGGCCTTGAGGGTGGCGCAGGAGAGCCGCTCCGACTTGCGCCAGCTCGAGCTGACCGAGTCGCTCCGACGAACCGAGATGCGTCTGGAGCAGGTGGAGTATCTGCCTCGCGTGACCTTCTTCGGCAACTACGTGATCGCCGCGCAGGACAACGGGTCTCCAAACTTCTTCGCGCGTGGGGACGGACAGCGTGCCTATTCGCGGAACATCGGTGTGCGCGTAAGCGTGCCGATCTTCCAGGGCTTCCGCCGTGACGCCCGCATCGACCAGAAGCGGGCGGCGCTGCGACAGGCAGAGACCCGGACGCGCCTCGCCGTCGACCAGGCACGTCTCCAGGTGGAGAACCTGGTGGAGGAGGTGAACGAGGCGTTGCTGAGGGCACGAGCCCAACGGCTGGCGGTCAGCCAGGCGCAGAGGGGCTTCGAGATCGCGAGCGCCCAGTACCGCGAGGGCTTGGGCAGCCAGCTCGAGCTCACGGATTCCGAGGTGGCGCTGCGACAGAGCGAGTTCAACTACGCGCAGGCCGTATACGACTACCTGGTCGCCGGGGCGCGACTCGACGAGGCGACAGGCCGCGTGCCGGCGGTCGACCTCGACGGACGTGCCACGGACGGCCTTTGAGCACGATAGATCGAAGACCATGGAGACGATGATGAACGGACGCTGGATGCGGGGTGCGGGGCTGGTGGCTGCGGCCGCGCTGGTGGCGGGGTGCGGAAGCGCCGAGGCCGATGACGCGAGCGGAGAGACGTTCGTTCGCGTCATCAACGTGGAGGTGGCGGAGGTGGCTCCCCAGCCGTTCACGGAGGACATCAGGCTCACCGCGGTGGCCACCGCCAATCGCGACGTCATGATCGCGGCGGAGGAGAGCGGCGAGATTCGCGAGATCCTGGCCGAGAAGGGACAGCGCGTTCAGGAGGGGCAGGACATCGCTCGGATCGACGATGCCGTCCTTTCTGCGCAGGTGGAGCAGGCCAGCGCCCAGGCGGAGCTCGCGCAGCAGACGTGGGAGCGCAGACGACGCCTGTGGGAGGAGGAGAAGGTCGGCTCGGAGATCGCCTACCTCGAGGCGAAGTTCGCCGCGCGTCAGACTGCCGCGAACCTGCGTGCCCTGGAGGAGCGCCTGGAGAGAACTACGATCCGCGCGCCCTTTTCCGGCGTCTTGGACCAGCGGCTGATCGAGATCGGGTCGATGGTCGGTCCGGGCCAGGAGGTCGCCCGGCTCGTGGATCTGGATCCCGTGAAGATCCTCGGAGGGGTTCCCGAGCGCTACGCCGCGGACGTTCGAGTCGGCGCCCAGGCGGAGATCGTTTTCGACGTGCTGCCCGGGAGAGTGATGACGGGCAGGATCTCCTACGTCGGGGCCACCGTGAATCCGCAGAACCGGACCTTCCCTGTGGAGGTAGTGATCCCGAACATCGACGGCGTGATCAAGCCCCAGATGGTGGCCAACGTGTCGTTGGCACGCCGTGAGCTCGCCGAGGCGTTGGTGGTTCCACAGGATGCCCTCGTCCGCGTGGAGGACGGGTACGTGGTCTTCGTGGTGACCGATCGTGGGCAGGGCGAGGTCGCGGAGGTCCGTTCGGTCCAGCTCGGGCCCAGCCGTCGGAATCAGGTGGTGGTGGAGGGGGGCGTGGAGCCCGGCGATCGCCTGATCGTCGTCGGCCAGAAGTCGGTGGCCGACGGGGACCGGGTGAGCGTGGTGAACCGGTGACGACCCGCCGGGTCGCGAGCGGAGAGCAGGGACGATGAGCCAGACGAACGACGGTCGCTCCACCGGAGACGGACGCAGGGACTTCCGCTTCCTGGAGCGCTTCAAGGAATTCGGGGCGACGAGCTTCGCGGTCGAGCACAGGACCAGCATGCTCGTCATGCTCGCGATCATCGCGATCATGGGGGCTCTCGCCTACCGGTCGACGCCGAAGGAATCCTTCCCGGAGATCGCGATCCCCATCGTAGCGGTGAACACGATCTATGCAGGCGTGTCTCCGGCGGATGTGGAAAGCCAGGTCACCCGGGTGCTCGAGGACGAGCTTTCGACGATCTCGGAGCTCGACGAGCTGACGTCGACGTCGGTGGAGGGCTACTCGAGCATCGCGGTCCAGTTCACGACCTCGGTGAACCTGGAGGACGCCCTGCAGAAGGTGCGCGAGAAGGTGGATCTCGCGAAGGCCAAGCTCCCGGACGACGCGGAAGAGCCATCGATCGTGGAGTTCAATTTCTCCGAGGTTCCGATCATGCAGGTGAACCTCTCGGGCGAATACGGCCTGGTCCGGCTGAAGGAGCTCGGAGAGGACCTGCAGGACCGCATCGAGCAAATTCCCTCGGTGCTGCGCGCCGACCTGCGCGGGGGCCTCGAGCGCGAGGTCAAGGTCGACGTGGACCTGGCCAAGCTGCAGTTCTACGGATTGGGCCTCGACGACGTGGTCGACGCCGTCCGCAACGAGAACGTCAACATCCCGGGTGGTGCCATCGACGTCGGCGACACCAAGTACCTGGTGCGCGTCGACGGCGAGTTCGAGGACCCGTCGATCATCGAGGATCTGGTGGTCACGGCCAAGGCGGGTCGTCCCATCTACGTACGCGACGTCGCGACCGTCGACTTCGGCTTCGCGGAGCGCGCGTCGTATGCGCGCATGAATGGGAATGCGGTGGTCACGCTGGACGTGGTGAAGAGATCCGGCCGCAACATCATCGAGACGTCGCAGGCTGTCCGCCGCGTCATCGCCGAGATGGAGCCGTCCTTCCCGCCCACGACGGCGGTGAGCGTGACGGGTGACATGTCGGAGGACATCGAGATGATGGTCTCGAGCCTCGAGAACAACATCCTCTCGGGCCTCATCCTCATCGTGGCCATCCTGCTCTTCTTCCTGGGCGCGGCCAACTCGATGTTCGTCGGGATCTCGATCCCTGCTTCGATGTTCCTCAGCTTCATGATCCTGAAGCTCACGGGGGCGTCGATGAACATGGTCGTGCTGTTCAGCCTCATCCTCGCGTTGGGGATGTTGGTGGACAACGCGATCGTCGTGGTGGAGAACATCTACCGGTACCTGGAGGAGGGATGGGACCGCACCCTGGCCGCCAAGAAGGCGACCGGGGAGGTCGCGGTGCCGGTGATCGCTGCGACGGCGACCACGTTGGCCGCATTTGCGCCGCTGATGTTCTGGCCGGGTCAGATCGGCGAGTTCATGAAATTCCTCCCCATGACGCTCATCATCACGCTGTCGAGCTCCCTCTTCGTGGCGCTCGTGATCGTGCCGACGCTGTGCGCGATGTTCATGAAGCTGGATGGCACACCGTCCCGGCCGGTGCGTCCCGCCATGCGCACGCTGATCCTCGCCCTCGGCGCGCTGGTGTTCCTCGTCATCGCGGCGCGCAACGTCTTGTCGGCTGTTCTCCTGACCGTGACGTTCGCCGGGCTGTGGACCCTGCACCGGCACGTCCTTGCTGGCGCGGCCCGTGGTTTCCAGGAGCGCGTGCTCCCGGGCATCGTGGACGTGTACGAGAGGGGTCTCCGGTGGGCGCTCGACCATCGCCTCGTGATGCTCGGGGGCACGGGGCTGGCCTTCGTCGTGACCGTGGCCGCGTTCGGAGCGTTCAACTCCGGGGTCGAGTTCTTTCCCGAGAACATGCCACCGAAGCAGATCACGGTGGATGTGGAAGCTCCCGTGGGCACTCGGGTTGCGTTCACCGATTCGGTCGTCCGTCGCATCGAGGGCGAGCTGCCCTCGGTGGAGGGACGTGAGGACTGGGAATCGGTCGTGAGCACGGTCGGGACCGCGGGCAGCGCCAACTTCATGGACCAGGGTCCGTCCGGTCCGGAGATGGGCCGCGTCACGATCAGCCTGGTCGACTTCCAGGACCGGTCCCGGGACGCGTTCCTGACGCTCTCCGAGATGCAGGAGCGCGTCGGTGCGGACATCGCGGGTGTGACCATCACCGTGGACAAGCCCGCGGAAGGGGCTCCCCAGGGGAAGCCCGTCAACCTCGAGATCATCGGAGAGGATCCGACCCGGCTGCAGGCGCTCTCCGAGGAGGTGCTGGACCTCCTGGAGAACGCTCCGGTGTACCGCCGGTTGGTCGGCCTCGAGAGCAACCTGAACGAGGCGCGGCCGGAGCTGTCGGTCCACGTGGACCGTGAGAAGGCGGCGCTGTACGACCTGAACACGTCGAAGGTCGGTGGGGCCATTCGCGGAGCCATCAACGGCATCGAGGCCGCCAAGTACCGCACGGGCAATGACGAGTACGACATCGTGGTGCGACTCGCCGAGCCGTACCGGCAGGAATTGGAGGGCCTTCGGGAACTGACCGTGATGGCCGAGGGGGGGATCCAGGTCCCCCTCGTGTCCGTGGCCGACTGGTCCGTCCAGGAGGGCTTCGGCTCGATCCGAAGGAAGGACCAGGTCCGTATGGCCACGATCACGTCGGACGTGGCGGCGGGCAACAACTCCAATGCGGTCCTGCGGGAGGTGCAGGAGACCCTGCGACCCTTCGAGGAAAGCCTGCCCGCAGGTTACTCGATGCGGTATACCGGCCAATCGCAGGACCAGGCCGAGGCGCAGTCCTTCCTGATCGGTGCGTTCCTGACTGCGCTCATGCTGATCGCGTTCATCCTGATCAGCCAGTTCAATTCGGTGGTGAAGCCGTTCATCATCCTGACGTCGGTGCTCATGTCAACGATCGGTGTGCTCCTGGGACTGATGATCTTCCGCATGCCGTTCGGGATCATCATGACCGGGGTGGGCATCATCTCCCTGGCGGGGATCGTGGTGAACAACGCGATCATCCTCATCGACTACATCGACATCCTCCGGGAGCGTGACGGGATGAACCGTCGCGAGGCGCTCGTGCAGGGGGGGCGGACGCGCTTCCGGCCCGTGGTGCTCACGGCCACGACCACGGCACTCGGGCTGGTGCCCCTGGCCATCGGTCTGAACTTCGACTTCTTCGGTCTGTACCGCTCGCTCTCACCCGATCTTTTCTGGGGTGGCGAGCAGGCGGCGTGGTGGGGACCGATGGCAGTGGCCGTCATCGTGGGGATCCTGTTCGCCACCTTCCTCACGCTGGTGCTCGTGCCCGTCATGTACTCGCTGGTGGACGACGTCGGCAAGTTCTTCCGGACCCACTTCGGACGCCTGGACGAGGAGGCGGCTGAGACGCCGGCCCCGCTGGGACCTTCCGAGCTCGGCGAGGGTGAATTCGTGGTGGACCCGCTCCCCGAACCCGAGGTCGTCGGCGCGCGTCGGGCCCGGGAAGGGTTGCGACGGGGGACTCCGCGGGGACTCGTGCCCCGACCCGAGACGAGCTGAGGGGGAGGAGGATGTCGGCCCACGGGGTGACCGACCGGGGTGACGACACGCACGCCGGGCCGTGACCCGAACGAGCCTCTACTATCTGGCCACGCCGCTCTTCGCGGCCCTGGACTTCGGATGGGACCTTCCCGTGCGCGTCGCGGGGTTGAGCGTTTCCTGGCAGCGCGTAGCCTACTATGGCGTTCTCGTGCTGCTGGGTGTTCTCTGCCGGGCCCGGCCGACGGCGGGCCCGTGGGTCGGGATGGCCGAGAGCTCGGTCAACCTGTTTCTCCTGCTGTTGAGCATCCTGCTTCCCATCTGGTCGATGCCGGAGGCCGTGCTGGCCGGGGAGACACCGGAGCCGCTGATGGGAGGCGTGGCGCTGGCCAACGCCGTGCTGGCGGGGTTCGTCCTCGTGGCGAGCTTCCAGAGGAGCCGGATGGCCGCGGAGCGGGGCCTGCGTCGAGGGTCACGCGGCGCGCTGTAACAAGGTCGTGACGAACGTGTGAAGAGGCTTGCCGCGACTCCGCCAGTGTGGAACCGTTGAGTCGTGACGTTCGACGTTGCGGCCCACAGGAGGCGCTCCTTGAGAGACCTCGCCAGGCAGGCAAGCGCCGAGCCGCTTCGGGCTCCCGGAGAAGACGACCTCTTGGAGGCTGCGCGCCGCGGGGACGGCGAGGCGCGCGAGCGTCTGATCCGTCCCCGCCTCCGCGTCGTCATCGACGAGGCGGTTGCCCACCGGGAGGTGGCACGCCTGACTGAGCGCGGGTACCGGCAACGCCGGCCGCCACCCTCGAGCGACCCCTCGCGCCGCCGCCCTGGAGCGCACACTTTTCGTGCGATCGGGGAAGCGAGCCACACGATTCCAGGGGGCGCGTGGGGGAGCCAGGGGGCGTACACCGCGGGCCGGTTCCGGCGCACGTCGTAGGTCCGGCGGTCCAGAACCTGGCCGCGGCTCGGCTCGCCCGGGGGTTCGTTCCCCTCGCGGTCCTCTTTCTCTCCGGCGTCGCCCTGACCGTCACGTCTTCCGGTGTCGCCCCGCGAGGACTGGCGCTGACGTTGGGTGCCCCAGCGGCGGGCGCTGCGACGCTCGCCTACGGCCTGCGCGCGGTCCAGCGGGCCTTCGGGCGGCCGCCCCGCCCATGGATGTCCGTGGCGGCGCTGGCCGGCGTGGTCCCACCCGCCTTCGCGGTCTGGGTGATGGGGTGGCTGGGCCTGCGCGGACTGACCGCCTGGGGGCACCCTGGACCGATGGTGATGGGTCTGGCCTGGACCTGGCTGGGCGCCTGGGTGCTGACGAGTTGGCTCCGCGTACACGAGCTCGATCGGCTGGCCACGGCGATGGGTCCGATGGGTGGTACCGACGCGGAGGGAGCCACGTGAGGACGGGAAGGCGCGGCCCGCCCGGTCGGTGGAGCGGGCTCGCCGCCGTGTCGACGGTGTTGTTGGCGTCGTGCACCGGGCCCGCGGAGCCCTTGATGTCGGGCGTACTGCAGCGCGGGGACGGAGTGTCCATCGCCTGGGTTTCCGTGGGGCGCGGCACACCCATGATCGTCGTGCACGGAGGTCCGGGGATGGACCATCGTTACCTCAGGCCCGGCCTCGACACCCTGGGGGCCGCGCACCGTCTCGTCTACTACGACCAGCGGGGCACCGGGGGCTCCGAAGCCCCCCTGGACACGGCCTCGATCAACCTCGACGCGTTCGTGGGTGATATCGAGGCGCTACGCGCCGAACAGGGCGCCGAGCGCGTGCTCGTGCTGGGGCATTCCTACGGAACGATGGTGGCGCTGGGGTACGCCCTGGCCCACCCCGACCGTGTGCGGGGGCTCGTGCTCCTCGACCCCGTCGAGCCCGGCTCGCGGTTCGCGGCCGAGACCGGCCGCAGGTTCGCCGCCGCGCGAACCGACGCCGATGTCCAGGCCCTCCGGGATCTCGTGGACAGCCCGGCCTTCGAGGCCCGCGAGCCCCAAGCGGTGGAGCGCATGTACCGGATCGCGTACCGAGCCACCGTGCCGGACCCGTCCGTGCTCGACGACCTCGATCTCGCGATGGAGCCGAGGACGGCTCGGAACGGGTCGGAGGTCACGGCCCTGCTCGGCGGCTCGCTTCAGGGCGCCGACTGGTGGGACGAGCTCGGCTCGCTCCGGGTTCCCACGCTGGTCGTACACGGGCGCGCCGAGCCGACGCCGGTGGCGATGTCCGAGGCCCTCGCAGCTGCCCTGCCGGAAGGAAGGCTCGTAGTCCTGGAAACGGGTCACTTCCCCTACGTCGAGGCGCCCGGCGCCCTCTACGAGGCGGTAGCCCGGTTCACGAGCGGAATCGACCCGTGAGCGCCCGCGCGTCCGGGAAAGCCCTTCGGTTGGTCAAGGCGCTTGCGGCCTATGGACTCGCGGCGACAGCGCTCTGGCTCGCTGCGGAGCCTCTCCGTCGCGCCTTCCTCCTACCCGACCTCTTCACGCTGGTGGCGCGCGGCTTCGTGGTCCTCGTTCTCCCGGTCGTGATCGCGGTGGCGTGGCGCTACCCGGAGGTCGGTCGGAGGGTGCCGGCTTCGCCGGAGTCGGAATGATCGACCTCGAGCCGCGGACGTACCCCGGGCATCGGAGGCACGTCTTGATCTACCTCGCCTTCACCCTGTCGGGGGTCGCGGGGCTCGTCTACGAGGTCGTGTGGAGCCGCTATCTCGCGATCTTCGTCGGGCACGGTGCCTACGCGCAGGTGCTCGTCCTGGCCGTGTATCTCGGTGGAATGGCGGTGGGGGCCATGGCCGTGAGCGGGGTGTCCCGTCGCCTGAGACGGCCCCTGATCGGTTACGCGGGCGCCGAGGCGACGCTCGGCGTGCTCGCCCTGGTGTTCCACCTGGTCTTCCTTCTGGCGACGCGCTTCGCCTATGACACCGTGTTTCCCGCCCTGGGTAGCGCTTCCCTTTCCGGTGCCGCGCGCTGGGGACTCGCGGGCCTCCTGGTCCTTCCCTCCGCGGTGGTGCTGGGAACGACCTTTCCCCTCATGGCGGCCGGCCTGGTCCGGCGCGACCCGGGCCGGCCCGGCCGAGCCGTCGCCAACGCGTACCTGGCCAATACCGTGGGCGGGGCCGCCGGGGTGCTTGTCGCCGGCTTCGGGCTCATCCCTTCCATCGGACTGCCCGGCACGGTCCTGGTCGCCGGCGCGCTGAATGCCGCGGCCGCGATGCTCGTCGTGGTCGCGGAGCGGGGCGCTCCGGCGCTGGAAGCGGCTCCCGTGGTGGGCCCGCGCGGCGCCTCGGACCCACCGGAGGTGGAAGGCGGAGCGCGTGGGAGGGGCGGACTCTGGCCGCTCCTGCTGGGGGTGTCGTTCGGCACGGCGCTCGCTTCGTTCGCCTACGAGATCGGCTGGATCCGCCTGCTCGCGATGGCGCTCGGGAGCGCCTCACACTCCTTCGATCTGATGCTGTCGGCGTTCATCCTCGGGCTGGCCATCGGGGCCCGGTTGGTTCGCGGTCCGTCGGACCGCGCCCAGGATCCGGTGCGGGTTCTCGGGTGGGTCCAATGGGCGATGGGCGCGGCCGCTTTGGCCACGCTGCCCTTCTACGCGTCCGCCTTCGAGGCGGTGGGAAGGCTGGTCACGGTTCTCGAGCAGCGCGATGGAGGGTATGCGCTGTTCAATCTCGCCCGTTACGGCGTGGCGCTGGCGATGATGCTGCCGGCCACGATCCTGGCTGGCGCCACCCTCCCGCTCATCACGGCGGCCCTGCTCCGGGCCGGCGTCGGCGAGCGCTCCATCGGGCGGGTCTACGGGTACAACACCCTCGGCTCGGTTTCCGGCGCCTTCCTGGCCGGTCTGGTGGCTCTCCCCATCCTCGGGCTCAAGGGGCTCCTGGTGGCCGGAGCCCTGGTCGACATGGCGCTGGGCGTCATGCTGCTGGGGTTGGGCGGATCGCGCGCCGGGCGGCGTCCTGTCCTGGGACTGTGGATGGCCGCGGCCACGGCCTCCGTCGCGATGGTCGTCGGACGTCTCGTCGTGCTGGACCCGTTGGTGCTCGCGAGCGGCGTGTACCGATATGGCCGTCTGCCCACCGAGGGTAGCCGACGGATCCTGTACTATCGGGACGGCCGCACCGCCTCGGTCTCCGTGCACCTCCAGACCCAAGAGGGCTTGGTGGTGCTGGCGACGAACGGCAAGCCGGACGCCTCCCTGGACTCGCGGTGGTTCAACCCGAGGAGGGACACCGTCCCGCCGACACCGATTCCCGAGTCACAGGACGCCCCCGTGCAGGTGCTCGGCCCCCTGGTGGGTCTCGCCCACCACCCGAGCGCGCGGACCGCGGTGAACATCGGCCACGGGTCGGGAATGTCGGGCCACGCCCTGCTTTCGAGCCCGGCCCTGGAACGCATGGTCACGGTCGAGATCGAACCGGCCATGGTCGAGGGCTCGTTGAGCTTCATGCCCGCGAACCGGCGCGTGTTCGAAGACCCGAGGGCGACCTTCGTCTTCGACGACGCCAAGTCCTTCCTCGCGTACGGCAATGAGCGCTTCGACCTGATCTTCTCCGAGCCGAGCAACCCCTGGGTGACCGGGGTGAGCGCGCTCTTCACGGTGGAGTTCTATCAGCGGATCACGCGCTATATGGCGCCCGGCGGCGTCTTCTCCCAGTGGATCCACCTGTACGAGATCGACGACGACCTCGTGCTCTCGGTCGTGCAGGCACTCGACTCCGTGTTCCCGTCCTACAAGGCCTACCATCTGGGGGACAACGACATCGTGTTCGTAGCCTCGGCGGACCGCCTTCTCCCCGAGGCGGACTGGACGATCCTGGACTGGCCGGGAGTCCGCGAAATGCTCGTCGACGTCCCTCCGGTGCGTCGACAGCACATGGAGTCGTTGGAGGTCCTGGACGAGGCGCTGTTGCGGCCCGTCCTGGACGACCGCGGCGTCCGCCCGAACTCCGATTATCACCCGATCCTGGAGTCGGGGGCGGAACGCGCGAGGTTCGAAGACCGCTGGGCGGAGGGCTTCTACAGCTTCGGCGCCAACCGGATCGACCTGCGGCGCACGCTCGCGCGAACGCGGATGGAGCCGCCGGACACGTTCGAAGCGGTTCCGGCCCGCGGCCTGGCTCCTGCCGTGCAGCGCGGCCAGTCGACCTGGCTCCACGAGGCGCTCGAGCGGGGCGGCGCGGTGGCGCCGCCGGGGTTCCCCGAATGGGGGACCGCGCTGGTCGACCTCCAGGACTTCCTCGACGACATGCGACCCGGGCGACCGCCCGTGAGCTGGCTGACGTGGTCGCAGCGATTCGATCGGGTGGAGCGGGACCTCCATTTCGGTACCTCGGGGTGGATCGACACCACACTCTACGCCGCCACGAGCCGCTTCCTCGACGCGACCGATGCGCCCCCTGAAGCCAGGGCCAGCGTCGCTCTGCTGCACGGGATCGGCTCGTGGACGTTCGACGAGGCGGCATCGGCCGCGGACGTTCTCGTGCCCGCGCAGGAGGGCGGAGTCACCTGGGTCCGGAGCACCGTGCTGCTCGACGCGGCCGTGCTCGCGTACCTGGAGACTGGACGGGCACGCGAGGCGCGCGCCGCGTTCGACCGGCTCGCGCCTTTATCGGGGCGCCGACCGTGGAACGTGCGGAACCGCTTGCTGGACGCGCTGGTGCGCGCTGCCGAGGTTGCGGCTCAGGCGGCCTCCGGGGACAACGGCCTCCCGCAATAACGACAGTAGGACGAGCGAGCGTCGGACTCGCGGTGGCCGCACGCCGCGCACCGGAGCCCGGGCGAGGACGCACCCGCGTGCCGGCCGAGCTCGACGGTCACGATCCCGGTCGGGACCGCGATGATCCCGTACCCCATGATCATGACGAGCGCCGCCAGGATCTGCCCAGCTGGCGTCCGTGGCGCGATGTCTCCGTACCCCACCGTTGTGAGCGTGACGATGCTCCAGTACATCCCCCTCGGGATGCTCGTGAAACCCGACTCGGGGCCCTCGACGAGGTACATCAGGGCTCCCACCACCACGACGATGCTCACGACCGAGATGAGGAAGACCGTGATCTTGTAGCGGCTGGCGCGCAGCGCCGCCGCGAGGATGCGTGCCTCTCCGACGTAGTGTGCCAGCTTCAGCACCCGGAACACACGCACCACGCGGAGCACGCGGATCACCACCAGCACCTGGCCGCCGGGGGCTATGAGGCTCAGGTAGGTCGGGATCACCGCGAAAAGGTCGATGAGCCCGAGAAAGCTGCGGGCGTACGCGCCGGCCCGGTCCACCGACCAGAGGCGTGCCGCGTATTCGGCGGTGAACAACAGCGTGAACGCCCATTCCAGGATCCGGAGCTGCGGGCCGTACGCGGAGCGGACCGGGGCGACCGACTCGGCCATGACCACCGCGACACTCGCCAGGATCGCGCCGATCAGGAGGACGTCGAAGATCTTTCCCGCGCGCGTGTCATGCTCGAAGATGATTTCGTAGGTACGGTTCCGAAGCGTGCCTGGAAGGCCTCCTGAACGAAGAGGTGCCATGCTCCCCTGCCCATGGGATCGTGTCCGTCGTCCCCGAAGCCTACGGGAATGCGGCGCGGCCACGCCAGCGGAAGCCCGCGCCCGGTGAAGGAGCGAATCCGACCCATGACGGGCGCCGACTGGCCGGAGGTGGCCCGCATCTACCGCGAGGGGATCGAGAGCGGGAACGCGACGTTCGAGACCGCGGTCCCCGAAAGGGAGGGTTGGGAGGCGGCGCGCATGGCGTGCTGTCGACTCGTGGTCGAGAGCGCCGACGGTGTGGTCGGTTTCGCCGCGCTGAGCCCCGTGTCTTCGCGGCCGGTGTATGCCGGGGTCGCCGAGGTGATGGTCTACGTGAGCACGTCGACGCGGGGCAGGGGGCTCGGACGGGGGTTGCTGGATGCCCTGGTGAGCGCATCCGAGGAGGCGGGGATCTGGACCCTGCAGGCCAGCATCTTCCCCGAGAACCCGGCTTCGCTGGCCATCCACCGCGGGGCCGGCTTCCGTCTGGTGGGGAAGCGTGAGCGCATCGCCCGCTTCCAGGACGGCAGGTGGCGCGACGTCCTGCTGCTGGAGCGTCGGAGCCGGTCGGCGGGCACCCACTGAGGAGTGCGCGTCGGGGCCGGACGCGGAGGGTCGCCGACCGGACGCTGGCCGGCCGGATGTCGCCGGCAGGTGTGAGGGCCTCCCTAAGGCGTCAGGTCCACCCGATAACTCGTGGCGAACTCGATGAATGCCGAGATCTCGCTCATGTCCCGCCCGCGGTAGCGGATGGTGTGGGAGTCCACGCGCTCCACCCCGGGGAGGTACGAGAGCAGCTCCGCCGGCATGTAGTTCTTGAACGAGAGGTCGAGTGCGAGCGGCCCCTGCAGACGGTAGGGACGGAAGTCCCCGAGGCGACCGAGCGCGGCCCGTACCCTCTCGCCGATGAGCCGATAAGAGGCTTCGGGCAGCAGGGTTCGCGCCGAGTGGAAGCCGTAGCTCCATTTGGTCACCGCCGTCTCGATGTCGCCGAGCAGCGCCGTGGCCTCCTCACCGATCGCATCGTCGCCCGAGAGCATCACCACGGGTACTCCGAAATCGCCAGCGATGGCTGCGCTGACGCCGGCCTCGGGCATATCCACCCCGTTGATGCGCAACGCGGTCAGGTTGGCGCTCGACATCGTGTGTGCCCTCACTCCTCTCGGGTTGGCCGTGCTCGCGTGATACCCGATGAGGAGGACCGCATCGAACGTGTCGTCGATGCCCTGCATCATCATCAGCGGGCGGGGCCAGGAGCGCACCAGCTGGATGTCCTGCGGGAGGAGATCCAGCAGGAGATTCTCGCCGTTGCCGTGGCTGTCGCTCACGAGGATTTCTGTGGCGCCCGCCGCCCGCGCGGCCTCGATCGCCGCGAGCACCTCCCGCGTCATCACCTCGCGGAAGCGCTGATACTCGAATCCGGAAGGCCCCAGCTGGTCGCTGGTGACCGTGCCGGCGACGCCCTCCATGTCCGCCGAGATGTAGACCTTGAGGGCCTCCTGGGCACTCGACGCCGCAGCCGACGAGAGGACGAGGCCGATGGTGAGCGCGAGGATTCTCATGGGGGAAGCTCCGCTTGCGGGCGATCACGGGTGGACGGTGCGCGGTCCGGGTCGACGGCGTCTCCGCACCGACGAACGATTTCTCCGGCGGGGAGGACTTCGCGGATATGCTCGACCGAGCGACCCGCCTGCCAATACTCGGCCGGACCGGCCGCACGGAGCGAGGCCTTCTTGAGGTGGCGCACGGACCTGGCCCAGTAGAAGGTGCGCATCAGCTTCTTCCGTTGCCTTCCGCGCAGCATCCATCGAGCCAGGGGCCCGGCCTTGAGGCCGATCCGGTCCACGTACGGCGTGCGAATGACCGCGAGGGGCACACCGCTCAGCCGCTCGGTGAGGACGATGTCGCTCTCGCGGGCGTCGAGGATCGCGCGCTTGTACGCGTCGCTCGCGCGGCACTCCGGGGTGGCGATGAACCAGGTGCCCATCTGCACCCCTGCGTACCCGAGGGCCAGCGCATCCGCGAACTCGCCCGGGCTCCCCACTCCTCCGGCGCACACCACCGGCAGGCCGAGGTCGCCGACCTGGTCGAGGAGCTCGGCCGGTCCCAGCGCGCCCGCGTGTCCGCCCGCGCGGCGATTCACGCCGATCAGCCCGTGCACCCCCGAGTCGAGTGCCTTGAGCGCCCACTTGCGCTCGGTCACGTCGTGGTACACCACGCCACCCACTGCCTCGGCTCGGTCGACGACCCAGCGTGGCTTCCCCAGCGACGTCACGAAGAAGCGGATCCCCTCTTCGAGGGCGATGTCGATCCACCGCTCCATGCGTGCGTGGTAGACCCGGGACGACGACTCGATGAGCGCATTCATGCCGACCGGCTTCGAAGTGAGCGCCCGGATGCGGCGCAGCCCCTCACGGAAATCGTACCCGTGGACGTACGTGAGCGAGACCGGCTGGACGATGCCGATCCCACCGGCCTCGGAGACCGCGGCAACCAGCTCGGGGTTCGAGCAAGGGTACATGGCGCCGCAGATCAGGGGCACGGCGATGTCGGCGTCCCGCATCAGCGGCGTGGGGGACAGGCTCACGGCTTCGGCGCCCTCGGGTCGCTCCCCAGGAGCCAGGTCGCGGTGACGTCCGCGACCGAATCGCCCGCCTCGTCGAGGATCGCCGCGCTCACCCGGTGCTCGACGCGCTCGCCGTCCGACGGTGGAAGCCGGGTCGCGCACCGGCAGGTGAGCACGCCTCGGGCCTTCTTGTGAAACGCGATGTGGAGCGAGGTCACGATTCCGCGCGAGCCCGGGGGCAGGGCGCTGATCACGGCGAGCCCGGTGGCGAGCTCGCCCAGATTGGCGAGCGCCACCGCGTGCACGGAGCCCAGGTGGTTCCGCAGCCTCCTCCGTTCCCGGATGCGCACCTCGGCCCGGCCGGCGCCGAACTCCGTGACCATAGCGCCCACGGTGCCGGAGTACGGGACGATGACGCCGAGGGCGCGGCTGAAGATCCACCGTCCCCCGGGGAGGGGCGACAAGCGGGCCCAGAGCGACAAGAGACGCGAGGTCGGAGACCGGGTCACGGGTCCGTGGGCTCGAGGGGACGGAGGGGCTATCTTCGGTCACGTCGCCGGCGGGTGCAATCCCGCCACGCACGACTGGGGGGACGGGGCATGCAGGGCTTCATCAACGAGCTGGTGGGCGCGCTGGTGTGGCTCGTGGCCAACGGCGTATATGTGGATGCGCGCCGAAAGGGCGCGCGGGGTGCGCACCGCTTCTTCGCCTTCTGGATGGGAATGCCGCTGACCTGGGTGTGGTTCTTCACCGTCGGCGAGGGGAGCGAGCCGCGGATCGCCCCACCCCCCGACGACGAGGAGGCGCTCCTCGAGGAGGTTCGTCGCGACCGGAGTCGACGTCTCGCGCGGGGCCAGACGGAGTTCCCCGAGGGCACGAAACAGGAGGAGGCGTGAGGAAGATCTGGCTGCTGGTGACGTTCCTGACCTTCGCGATCCCCGCGGGGGCGCAGGAGGCGGACGGTCCCCGGATCGTGGTCGAGGAGCTGTTCCGTGCGATGAAAGAGGGCGAAGCCGACCGGATGGCCGGCCTGCTCCACCCCGAAGCTCGGCTCGTGACGACCTCGGCGGGACCGGACGGGCCCCGGACATCCGTGGTGCCGGTCACGCGCTGGCTCGAGAGCGTGCGCGCCTCTCAGCGTGAGCTGGACGAGCGGATCCACGGGGTGCAGGTCCATGTCGACCAGGGACTGGCGTCGGTGTGGGCCTTGTACGACCTCTTCGTCGACGGCGAGCTCTCGCACTGCGGGGTGGACGCGTTCCACCTGGTGCGCACCCAGGAGGGCTGGCGGATCCTCGAGATCGTGGACACACGTCGGACGGAGGGCTGCGCCGGTTCGTGACGGCCCACCGACCACCGGCTCCGGGCTCTCTCGCGAGCTTCGGGCCGACGGCGGGCGATCTGCGGGAGCTGGTCCGGTTGGCGGTGCCGGTCGCAGTCGTGCAGCTCGCGATGATGTCGATGGGGACCGTCGACACGATCATGGTCGGCCGTGTCTCCGCAGCGGATCTCGCCGCCGTCGCCCTGGGGAACCTCTACTTCTTCGG
>QJYK01000021.1 GCA_003248075.1 Gemmatimonadota bacterium
CTGCCCAGGCATGGCACCCCGCGACCCATGCTGCGCATGGGTACCCCGGAGCGCCACGGCCCCGACCACGCTTCGCGTGGTGCCCCCCAGGCGGGGCGCACCGGGGTCCCCGCGCGATGCACGCATCGCGTGGGGTAAGGGCGATGGCATAGCCGTAGCTACGTCGAGGAGCCCCAACGAAGGAGACAGGGCCGTGCCGCCCCAACCCACAAGCACGGAAGCTCATGTTCTCCCTGGTGATGGGCGCATGGGGGTTTCGCCGGTGATGCATCGTCTTCTCCTTCTCGCCGTAGCGCTGCTACGACTCGTCGTCGTTCCTCCCCTGACCGGCGAACGCCCGATGCGCGCGGGGCACCCTGCCTGGGCAGAGCTTCCCTACGCCCCCAGGTCGTGCCGTTGGAGCCGCCGGTAGAGGGCGCTCCTGCTGAGCCCGAGGGCTTCCGCGGCCTTGCTCACGTTCCCGCCGAACCGCTCGAGGGCCTTTTCGATCAGCAGGCGTTCGGCCTCGTCGAGCGTCAGCTCCTCCATGAGCGCCGAGCCGTCCTCCCGGCGGCGGAGACCCAGGTCAGCCGCCTCGATGCGGCCGCCGCGCGCCATCAGCAGCGATCGCTCGACGGCGTGCTGGAGCTCCCGCACGTTCCCGGGCCACGGATGTCGGAGGAGCGCCTCCATGGCGGCATCGGAGAAGCCCTCGATGTCACGGTTGTAGCGCCGCCCGCTGATGACAAGGAAGTGCTTGGCCAGTAACGGTATATCTTCTCTTCTTTCACGCAACGGTGGAAGTCTTATCTCTACGGTGTTGAGACGGTAGAGGAGGTCCTCGCGGAAGTCGCCGGACCCGACGGCCTCCTCCAGGTTCGCGTTGGTCGCGGACAGCACCCTGACGTCGACCTTCCGGACCTTTGAGGAGCCTACTCGTTGGATCTCCCCGGTCTCCAGCACCCGGAGCAGCTTGGTCTGCTGTTGGAGGCGGACGTTGGCGATCTCGTCCAGGAAGAGCGTACCGCCGTCGGCGAGCTCGAAGCACCCGACGCGGTCGGCCTTGGCGTCGGTGAACGCGCCCTTCACGTGACCGAACAGCTCGCTCTCGAAGACGCCTTCACCGAATCCCCCGGCGTTCACCGCCACCATTGGGCTGCGGGCGCGACGGGAGACCGCGTGGAGCCAGCGGGCCACGACCTCCTTCCCCGTACCGTGCTCCCCGACGATCAGAACGTTCGCCTCGGAAGGCCCGACACGCTCGATGATCTCGAGCACGGGCTGCATCGCTCGCGATTCGGCGATGAGCTCGGGCGCTCCCTCTCCCTTGAGGTGCCGGTTCTCGTCCTCAAGGCGTTGGCTGCGCCGAAGCGCCTGACCCAGCTCGACATGGGTCCGAACGGTGGTCAGCAGGCGCTCGTTGTCCCAAGGCTTCTCGATATAGTCGCGCGCCCCGCGGCGCATGGCCTCCACGGCCCCCTCGACGCTCCCCCACGCGGTCATGACGACGGTCGGGAGCGTCGGATCCAGCTCTCGGAGGCGGGAGAGCAGATCCAGGCCTTCGCGGCCCGATGTGGTGTCCCGCGTGTAGTTGAGGTCCATCAGGACCAGGTCGAAGTCGCCTTCCTCCACCGCCTGCAGCACCCGGCTCGGAGAGCTGGCGGTCTGGATCTCGAAGCCCGCCGCCTTGAGAAGCAGGCGCAGGGCCTCGAGGACGTCCGGTTGATCGTCTGCCACCAGGACGCGGGCGGACACGGCGGACCTCCGATCCCCTACTCCTCCACGATCCAGCCGTCCCTCAGCTGGATGATGCGGTCTCCGTACGCGGCGTATTCTTCGTTGTGCGTGACCTGGACGATGGTGGTTCCCTCCCGGTTGAGCTGCTTGAGGAGGTCCATGATCATACGCCCCTGGCTCGAGTGCAGGCTGCCCGTCGGCTCGTCGGCCAGGATCATGGCAGGCTCGGCGATGATGGCTCGGGCCACCGCGACCAGCTGCTGCTGACCCCCGGAGAGCTGGCTCGGATAGAGGTCCTTCTTGCCGACGATCTGGAAGCGATCGAGGGTGTCGGCGACGATGGCCTGCCGATCCTTGCGCTTGACGTTCCGATACGAGAGCGGGATCTCCAGGTTCTCGTACACGGTCAGGTCGTCCAGCAGGTGGTACTGCTGGAACACGAACCCGATGTACTTCTTGTTGAGCTCGATGCGCGCCCGCGGCTTCATGGCGTGGACCGGCTCGTTCATGAGGTAGTATTCGCCGCGCCAGTCGCCGTCGAGCATCCCCAGGATCGACAGGAGTGTCGACTTCCCGGCACCGGACGGGCCCATGATGGTGATGAACTCGCCCTTCCCCACCTCGGCCTCGATGCGCCGCAGCACGAAGGTCTCCCCCGCCCCGGTCTTGAACGACTTTTCGATGTTCCTGAGCTTGATCATCCCTGTCTTCCGCTCCCTTGGTCCCAGGAGCACCGCCGGGCGGTGCCCCACACCTTCCTCCACACACCCTTGGACGGCCCCACCGGGCCCCAGGTTTCCCGCCCCGGGCTCACAAGCTACTCCGAAAACCCGTGCCTGCCAGGGCAACTGGAAGCGCGAAGCCCCACCGCAAGGGGCACCGGCGTCGGCCCGGCCCCGAGGCTCCCTCGTGCCGGCACCCCGCGGGTCTCGGTCGACGCGCTCCCGAAGAGCACGGGCGAGGGGACGACGCCACCCTACCCGGGCGCCCTCACGCCGCCGAGGACGGCCTTCACGCGCGCGTGCCTCACGAGCTCCTCCAAGCGCTCCGCCTCGGCGCGGGTGACGTCCCGCCCCCGATCGGTGAGCCGATAGTACCTGCGCCTCGAGTCCTCGGGATCGGGAACCTCGGCCTCCTCGACCCACCCCGACGCCAACATCCGCTTGATCGCCGAGTAGAGCGTCCCGGAGCCCAGCGACACCCGTCCCTCGGTCCGATGCTCGACCTCCTGCAGGACGCCGTATCCATGTCTCGGCCGGTCGACGAGCGCGAGCAGGATGTGGAACACCTGCTCGCTCACCGCGCCGCTGTCCTCCCCCATGCCTCTCTCGCCCCGCGCTATATCACGCCGCGACACATCGACCCCGAAGACAGCCCCGGAGGATGTCCGGGGCCGCTTGCGTACCGCTGGTATCCCGCCCTACCCGACCCTGTCGGTCGGGAACGCGTCAATGGGCGACGTCGAATCCGGCCTGCTCCAACTCCTGCGCCCGCCGCGCATCGTCCTCGGAGACGACCTGGCCGTCGAAGAGGTGGATCGAGCGATCGGCCTCGTGCGCGTACCGCGGATCGTGCGTCACCATGCAGATCGTCGCGCCGTCCGCGTGCAGCTCCTTCAGCAGGTCCATCACCGCGTTGCCGTTCTTCGAGTCCAGGTTACCCGTCGGCTCGTCCGCCAGCAGGATCAGAGGCTTGCCCACG
>QJYK01000065.1 GCA_003248075.1 Gemmatimonadota bacterium
GTACGACCCGGACGCCGGGTCGGACCTGGCCGACTGCCTGTCGCTGGACGGCAACCCGGCCGTCGACGACGTCTGGCCCAGCTACACCCTCGAGTACGTGGACGACGAGGGGAAGCCGGCGTCGATGGAGCTGCCGTTGACCACTGCGGACTGGGCCGCGACCGAGGTTCGTTTCCGCAAGAACTTCTCTCCGGCGTCGCGGGTGGAGTGGGACGAGGACATGGTTCCGTTCCACGAGTTCGTGCGGTTTGGCCACGAGGAGCGCGTCGGCAAGAAGCCCTTCATCTGGACCGTCGCGGCGGACCGGACGCTCGAGCGCATGCGTGTCTCCATCGAGATGGTTCAGCTCGCCGAGGACCGCCTCCTGTTCTGGCACCAGCTCAAGGAGATGGCCGGACTCGACGTGCCGGAGTCGGTGCAGGACTCCCTGGGACAGGCCGCGGAGGCCGAGCTGGAGGGGAAGCTCGAGGCGCTTCGCGCCGAGTACGAGGCCAAGATCGCCGACCTCAAGGCCACGTATCCGCGAGCCATCGCCCGGCGGATGGCCGAGGGGCTCCTGGCGATCGGCGACGGCCAGATGACCGTCGCGGACCTGCTCACCCGCGCACAGTCCACGCGCGGGCTCGAGCCGATCGGACCGGTGGCCGGCTTCGAGGGCACGGGAGGCGCCGGCGTGGCTGCGGCGCCCCCGTCCGAGGAGGCTGCAGTGGCCTCGGCTGGGCTCGCGAGCGCCGCGCCCGCTGTTGCCGCGCCCACGGCGACGCCAGAGGCGGAGGAAGACGGGGACCTGCGCATGGAGCCGTGGATCGAGACCATGCGCTGCACGTCGTGCAACGAGTGCACGAACCTCAACCCGCGGATGTTCGCGTACGACGACAACAAGCAGGCGTACATCAAGGATCCCCACGCGGGCACCTTCGCGCAGCTCGTCCAGGCAGCCGAGCGGTGTCCAGCAGGAATCATCCACCCCGGAGACCCGCTGAACGAAAGGGAGAAGGATCTGGACAAGTGGATCAAGCGGGCGGAGCCGTTCAACTGAGCGCCTCCCGTGATCGACAAGCCGCTGGACGAGGCGATCGAAGGGTACACGCACCCGGCTGACCCAAGCCTCGACACGCGTCGCGAGCAGGCCGAGGCGTTGCTCAGGGACCTGCGCGAGTCGTTCTCTCCGACCTATCTGACGCTGATCAGCATCATCGAGGGCGTCCTGTTGGGCCTGGAGTTCGAGCTGCTTTCGGAGGGGCGTCCGGAGTTGCACCTGCTGGACCCGGCGACGCTTCTCGTCGTGAACAACATTCTGGTCATCGTCCTGGTCTGGAACGAGTATCGGATGGGAGCCTGCATGTTTCGATGGGTTCCGTCCATACTCGACGCGGTGATCCCGTTCTCGATCGGTGGCATCCAGGCGGCGCTCATCCTCACCGTGTCCAACCCTGCGACCTGGCTCGCCTGGCTCGCCGGATTCTATGCCGGGGGGATCGTCGCGTTCGAGAACATGTACCGTCGGTCGCAGGCGGAGGCGCGTAATGCCCTGGTGCTGGAGCACAATCGTGCCTACCGGGTGCTCAATTCGGTCGGCTGCGTGATCATGGCGCTCCTGGTCGGCGGCCGCGCCGTCTTCGATCTGTCGCGGGGGACGGAGCCGGGCTGGGCCAGCCTGCTGGCGGTGACCGCAAGCAACGTGGTCTTCCTCATTCGCGGGGAGCTCAACTGGAGGGCGGTCGTGAGCGCCGCCCGGCGCGCGTCCACGGGCACGTAGCCGTTTACCCTCGGTGCCCGGCCCTTGGCTGGACGTGCCGCCAGCGTCTATCGTCGTTCCGTGGACATTCGGACGAAGCTCGTGTTCGCGCTGGTCGCGGTGGCGCTCGTCAGCATGGGTGCTTTGGGGACGGTGCTGTCCATCACCGCCGACGAGGCGCTTCGCGATGGGCGGCTCGAGCAGCTCGACGGGCTGGCCGAATCGCGCAAGGACGCCGTCCAACAGATGGTCACGGGGTGGCGCGACCGTGTGCGGCTGATCGCGAGCCGCACCCAGCTCCGGGAGAGCCTGCAGACGCGAGCGCACTCCCCACAGGCCGACGTCTCCGGACGCATCCAGCACATTCTGGAGGACGTCCGTCAGGCCGTGGACGTGGTCGAATCGGTGGTGGTCTACGGCACGGACGGTAGGGTCATCGCAGCCACGGGCGAGCCGGGCTCGGCCTCGCCGGCGGAGGCTCCCCGAGCGCTTCCGCCCGTCGGGGAGGTTGCACTGGTCGCTCTCGACCTTGCGGACCCCGGAAGGCCTCGGGTCGCCCTGGCCAGCCGGCTCAGCCTCACCGGGGAGCCGGTGGGATCGATGTCGGTCGTGCTGGATGCGCATTCGCTGGTGGAGCTCACCACCGACCGCACCAGCCTGGGTGTGAGCGGCGAGACGGTTCTCGTGCTGCCCGGCCCGGACGGGACCCTCCAGGCCCTGGGTAGCGCCGGCTTGGCACCGGTGACCCCCGGGAGCGATCCCCTGGTGCGGCTCGCGGCCGAAGGGATCGACGGCACACGCTCGGAGGGGGTGACCGACGCTTCGGGGGCCCCCGTCTGGGTGGCCACGCGGAGCATTCCCGAGCTCGGCTGGACGTTGCTCGTGAAGGTGGACGAGGCCGAGGCCCGGGCGCCGGTGATGGCGTTCCGCGACCGTCTGCAAAACCTCGCGCTCTCGCTCGCCGCCTTCGCCATCCTGATCGGAACGGTGCTCGGGCTGCGGTTCGCGCGCCCGATCCACGACCTGGCCGAGGTGGCTCGAAGGGTCGGCGAGGGCGAGCTGCACGCGCGAGCCGAGATCCAGGCCGAAGACGAGGTCGGTCAGCTGACCCGAACCTTCAACGAGATGACCGCCGAGCTGGAGCGGCGCGTTACTCAGCTGCGCGAGTTCGAGCGCTTTTTCGCGGTGTCGCTGGACATGATGTGCATCGCCGGAACGGACGGATACTTCAAGCGGGTCAATCCGGCCTTCACCCGCATCCTGGGGTGGAACGAGGAGGAGCTCGTGGCGAAGCCGTTCTTCGACTTCATCCACCCCGATGACGTGGCGACCACGGAGCGCGAGCTGACGAAGCTCGGACGCGGGATTCCGACGATCTCCTTCGAGAACCGCTATCGGGTCGCGGACGGGAGCTACCGGATCCTGGCGTGGACGTCCTACCCCGACCCGGAGACCAGCCTCTTGTACGCCATCGCCAGGGACGTCACCGACGAGAGGCGCGGGCGGGAAGAGCGCGACGAGCTCAGCCGCCGACTGGCGCGCGCCGAGGCGAAGCTCCGGGCGGGACCCTGATCTACCTCACGCTGATCGAGCTTCTGGGAGGCCTCATCTACCTGTTGATGGGGGCCGACCTCCTGGTG
>QJYK01000285.1 GCA_003248075.1 Gemmatimonadota bacterium
CGGCGAAGGTGCGGGAAGGCCGGGAATCGCTCACCGATTCGCCTCCGCCACCGCCGCCTTCATCTCGTCGACCCAGCCGGGGATCACGCGCAGGTAGTGGATGCGAGTCTCGTCGGGACCCTGGGAGTAGATGAGCCCTCCGCTCGGGGACGGCGAGAGCGACCAGCCGGGTGTGTCCGACCAGCGGGGGTCGAAATGAAGAACCTCCGCCGGGCCCGGGGGACCCTCACCGTCGGGGTTCGGCTCCACCACGAAGAAGGGAACGGCTCCGGGCGCGCCGACTCCGACGTCTTCGTCCTCCGCCGAACCGTAGAAGACGAGGCGGCCGTCGGCGAGCCAGCGGGCCTCGTTCCCTCGATTCGAGACGGTGTAGCGACGACCGAGATCGGGCCACGACTGGAGCAGGACGCGGTCCTCACCCTGCGGCGCCCACGCGATCCAGCGTCGGTCCGGCGAGATGGCGGCGAAGAATGGATTGAAGGGGAGGGTGTCCACGCGGGCCCCGGGTGTACGGGGGTCGATCATCAGCGCTGCCGCCGCACTCCTGCCGACGCCGAGAAGGAGCGAATCGGGCGCGAGCCAGCTCGAGGGCTGAAAGTAGTTGGAGCCGTCCCCGGCGGAGAGCAGCTCGACCGGTTCGGCCATTCCGTCGAGGTCGCGTCGAACCAGCACGTATCCGTCGTCGCGATCCACCATTCGAGTGTAGACGAGGCTGCCTCCATCCGGACTCCATGCGGGGTACCCGATAAACAACCCCTCGTCCACCACCTCCCGCGTTCCCGTTCGCAGGTCGTGCACTCGGAGTTCCTGCCCCTGCACCGCCTCCACCACCGAGGCCAGTCTGCTCCCGTCGGGGCTCGGCTCGTACCGGAGGTACGCCGCCTCCTCCACGGCGAGCGGGACTACCTCGCCGTCGGGGCGCAGTTCGACCAGACGTCCGACCTCCGCATTCCGTCCGATCGCGTAGACCAGCGTCCCGTCCCGTGTGAGGCCCCACTGTCCGGCCCCGGTGTACGTCTGCCGACGGACGTCGGAGACCATGGATACGGAGCGGCCCACGGTACGGGCGTCGAAGTCCTCGATTCGGGTCGCCATCAGGGTTCCGTCGATCGCGACGTAGACCAGCCACTCCTCGTCCACCACGCGGAACTGAGCCCCGCGCACGTTGGCGCCCGGGAGGTTCGTGGCGTCTCCCCGGGTCCAGAAGTGGATCCCCGCGGGCGCGTCGATCACTCGGCTGAAGGCGAACTTCCAGGCGCCGCCGCCGCACAGGACCTCCGTCTCCTCCGTGAGGAAGGTCGGATAGAGGCAGTACTCGACCTCCAGATCCTGAAGCGGTCCGGATTCGGGGTCGGTGAAGCGGAGGAGGCGCCCGTCCTGATCGGAGTAGATCAGCGTCCCGTCTTCGCGCCACCTCCCCCCTGTCCCCGCGGCGTTCGCCGAACCGACTACGCTCGGGCTCCCCTCTCCGTCGATCCGCGTGACCCGGAGCTCGTTCTGGACGAAGAAGGCGACGCGTGATCCGTCCGGGGAAAGTAAGGGGGTTCCGAACGTGCCCCGGGTACCCGGAATCGGCCGCGCCTCGAACGACTCGAGACTGCGGTACCAGAGCTCGCGCGCGCCCTCTCGCTCGGCCTCGTAGACCACGAAGCGACCGTCGTCCGAGACGGCCATGGAGGGAAGGACCCCCGCGACCGCCATCGGGGCTTCGGGCGGGAGCCCCACATCCATCGGATCGGCTGCCCCTCCACCGCCGGCGGCGACGGAAAAGGCGAGCGCGGCCACGGCCACCACCGACGCGGCGATCGCGAGTGGCTTCCACACACCCGCCGACGCGACCTCGCCCCGCACCTCCGCCCCGTGCCGGAATCCCGGGTCCCGGAGTGCCCTGGCGAAGTCGTAGGCACCGCGGAATCGGTCGGCCGGGAGCTTCTCGAGGGCGCACCGGATCGCGGCGTCCACGTTGGCCGGGATCGACGGGCGCTGCGCCGTGGGTGTGACCGGCGCGCCTGAGATGATCCGTCCGAGCACCGCCTGTGCCGTGCCGCCGCCGAAGGGGGGCTCGCCCACGAGCATCTCGTACAGCACGCATCCCAGCGCGTAGACGTCGGCGGGCGGCCCGATGCGCTGCTCGCCCGTGGCCTGCTCGGGGCTCATGTAGTACGGGGTTCCCAGGCTCAGCCCCGTCTCGGTCAGACGTCCCCCGCCGGCCTGCTGCACCGCCAGGGCGATCCCGAAGTCGGCGACCAGCGGCTCGCCCCGGGAGAGGAGGATGTTGGCCGGCTTGATGTCGCGGTGGATGACGCCCTGCTCATGGGCGGCGTCGAGGGCGTTGGCGACCTTCACCGCGAGGCCCACCGCCTCGTCCACGGAGAGCTGGCTCTCCCGCTCGAGGCGCTCCCGGAGCGACTCACCCTCGACGTACGGCATGACGTAGAAGAGGAAGCCGTCGGCCTCGCCCGAGTCGAAGAGGGGGAGGATGTTGGGGTGCTGCAGGTTGGCGGTGGTGCGGATCTCGGTGACGAAGCGCTCTCCGCCCACCACGGCGGCCAGGTCGGGGCGGAGCACCTTCACCGCCACCTTCCGGTCGTGCTTCAGGTCTTCCGCCAGGTAGACCGTGGCCATGCCGCCGGCGCCGAGCTCGCGCTCGATTCGGTAGCGGTTAGAGAGGGCGGCGGTGAGGCGGTCGGTCGGATGGGACATGCCGCGAAGAATGGGGGGGAAATGCCGTTCGTGCCAGGAATGTGCGCCGGCCGGGCCGTTCGGGTCGGTCTCGGGGCCGGTGTTCGCGATGTTACCGGCCGGTGCGGACTCACCCGTGGTCAAGCACCTTACGTCATCCCGATCCCCCGGAACTCGGCCAGTTTACCGCTCTTCACGGCCTCCATCCGCGCCAAACATCGAGCGACGGCGCGGGTCAGGCGGGATCGGCCCGAATCATCGGGAATCGGAACGCGGTACTACTGCGACCATTTGGTCCAAGTGCTTGTCCGTCGTGCGGTGTTGCGGAGTTCGCGCAGAGTACCGCGCAGATGTGCGGCACCAGAACGTCGTTTGAGAAATGCGTTACTCCATCGGGGCCGGCCCGGTCCCGTTGGCCGATCTCGAACGCGAGCTGCGGCTCCCCGAGAAACCAGCCCTCACGTTGGATCGATCTCGCGAAACCAGTTCCGGATCAGCACGAGATCGCCTGCGTCCAGCCCGGGATCGCGCCCGGTACCTGCTTGATCATCATGAACCGCTGGTCGTCTGGAGTCACGGAATACAGCGTCGCGTCGTATTCAGGTCCAGGGACCGATAGGCCTCTGCATCGAACAGCCGCGTCCGGCTCTCGACCACGAATCGCG
>QJYK01000298.1 GCA_003248075.1 Gemmatimonadota bacterium
CCATGGCTCATTCGCGTGAAGCGGGCGGCCGGCAGACCGAAGGACCTCGAAGCGATTGCGGAGCTCGAGGCGCTCCAGGAGGAGATCGAACGCGAGGACGAGTAAACCCGCGAGGGGCGTCGCCGACCGGACCCCTACCCGCGACCCGGCTGGAGCTCGTTACGCAACTTCCCGAGCAGGGCATGCTCCGCGTTGCTGTAGCCGTCGACCCAGGCCAGGTCCGTCGCCATCCTGAGGGCATCTCGCCGCAGCTCCTCGGGAAGCATCTCCCGGATCCGCCCGATCAGGCCGGTGAGGGCCTCTTCGTCGAACTCCCCCGCGGGGACGGCAAGGCTCGGCCAGACCGCATCGGTCATGTGCGCCAAAAGGTCGGAGAAGGCGCTGGCGTCCAGGTCGGCGAACACCGGAAACGCGCGCGCCCGCTCCATGATGAAGCGCCCCTCCTCCATGCTCCCCATGCCGTCGGCCCCGGCCATCAATACCGCAAGCGCCGCACAGGCGTCGGCGGGCGTCCGGATGCCGGCGCTGCCCAGGTCCTGATTCATCGCTCACTCCTCCGTCGTCCTCATCATCAACCCTTCATAGAGGATTACCGGACTTCGCGCGACGGGGGCTCAGCCGGCGCGTCGCGTGATCCTTGCGACGTTCGATGGTTGCCCCCGATCTTGACGCGGCCATGAGCCCCGACACCGTTGAGCGCCTGAACGCAGCAATGGAAGGGCGCTACCGAATCGAGCAGCCGCTCGGCGAGGGTGGCATGGCCGTGGTCTACCTGGCCGACGACCTCCGCCACGAGCGCAAGGTTGCGCTCAAGGTGCTGAAGCCCGAGCTGGCGGCGATGGTGGGCGCCGAGCGCTTCCTCTCCGAGATCAAGACCACCGCGAACCTGCAACATCCGCATATCCTGCCGCTCTACGACTCGGGTGAGGCGGACTCGTTCCTGTTCTACGTGATGCCGTACGTGGAGGGGGAGACCCTGTACGAGCGGCTGGAGCGGGACAAGCAGCTTCCGGTGGACGAGGCCGTGCGCATCGTGGTGGCCGTGGCCGGCGCGCTGGACTATGCCCACCGTCAGGGGGTGGTGCACCGGGACATCAAGCCGGGGAACATCCTCATGCACGACGAGCAGCCCGTGGTCGGCGACTTCGGCATCGCCCTGGCGGTGGGGGCGGCCGGGGGCGCGCGGCTCACCGAGACCGGGCTCAGCGTGGGCACCCCGTATTACATGAGCCCGGAGCAGGCCACCGGCGACATGCCCGTGGGCCCGCCCAGCGACACCTACGCACTGGCTGCCGTGCTGTACGAGCTTCTCACGGGGGAGCCGCCCTATCCGGGGAAGACCGCCCAGGCGGTGCTGGGCCGGATCATCCAGGGCGCCCCCGTGTCCGCGACCGCGCTGCGGGCGTCGGTGCCGGCCCACGTGGATGCCGCCATCCGGAAGGCGCTCGAGCGGCTGCCGGCGGACCGCTTCACGGGCGCCCAGGACTTCGCCAAGGCCCTGCAGGACCCGGCCTTCCGGCACGGGCATGCGCGCACTGCGCTCGCTTCCGCGAGCCACGATCCGTGGCCCTGGGTGGCCGCGGTGCTGGCCCTGACCACCGTGGGCTTCGGATCGGCGTGGATGCGCGCCGCGGGTGCCCGCGCGCCGCCACGCGCCGTGGAGCGCTTCGCCACACCCTTCCTGCCGGGAGACGAGCTGGCGTCGCTCGACGGCACCGGCTTCGCGCTCTCTCCCGACGGGACCATGCTCGTTTACAGCCACGTCGTGGACGGAACGCCGGTCCTCGTCGCACGTCGCTGGAACGAGCTCGCCGCCGTACCCATCCGCGAGACGCAGGGCGCCACGAACCCCGTCGTTTCGCCGGACGGGTTGGAGGTCGCGTTCCGGCAGGAGTCCGAGATCAAGGTGTTGGCCCTCGCGGGGGGCCCCGTACAGAACCTGGGCGACGGTTTCCCCACGGCCTGGGGGCCGGACGGACGACTGTACTTCACGCGACAGTCCGGTGCCGCGCTGCGGGTCCCCGCGGCAGGCGGCGCGGTCGACACGGTCTCGATTTCCAGGGCGGGGCGCTTCCATGTCGTCTGGCATGTCCTGCCGGGTGGTCGTCGAGCCCTGGTGAACGAGTTCAACGCAGACGGCAGCGGGCGCCGGATCTTCGGGCTGGACCTCGACTCGGGTGACCGGACGGACATCACCCCCGGTGGCGTCGCCCGGTACCTGGCCTCGGGCCACCTGGTCTTCACGGACGTGGACGGCGGAACGATGATGGCGGCGCCCTTCGATCCGGGTTCCATGGAGCTCGTGGCGCCTCCGGTGCCGATCATGGACGGTCTGGCGGCCTGGTCCATGGCAGATGACGGGAAGCTCTTCTACACGCTCGGGGGAGGCGGGGACAGTGGCCCAACGCTCCAGATGATCTGGGTCGATCGAGAAGGGAATGCCACCCCGGTGGACCCGGCCTGGACCTGGCGGTCGGCAGGCCCCGACGACTCATGGTCTCTCTCCCCCGACGGCTCCCGCATGGTCCTCCGCGAGCTGGGCGTGGACGGCCCGGACCTCTGGATCAAGCGGCTCGACGCGGGACCCCGCTCCCGCCTCACCGCCGACGCGGCGGACGAGCGCTGGCCGACCTGGAGGCCGGGAACCGACGAGGTCACGTTCGTCTCGGGGCGAGGCGGAGGCTTCGACGTCTGGACGAGGCGCGCCGACGCCACCGCCGAGGCCCAGCTTCTGGTCGACCCGGAGCGGGTGATCGTGACCCTCGCGTGGAGCCCGGACGGGGAGTGGCTCCTCCTGCGCACAACGGGCCCCCGGTCCCAGGAGGGCGGCCGCGACATCCTCGTCATGCGGCCCGGTGTCGACAGCGTTCCCAGGCCCCTCCTGGCCGAGCCCGGGTACGACGAGATGTACCCGGACGTCTCTCCGGACGGCCGCTTCATCGCGTACGAGACGACGGAGACCGACCGCTTCGAGGTGTACGTGAGCCCCTTCCCCGACGTCGGTGTGGGGAAGTGGCAGATCTCGGTGAACGGCGGGCGTCAGCCGCGGTGGTCCCCGGCGGGCAACGAGATCTTCTTCCAGGGCCCCAACAGGGAGATGATGGTGGCGGAAGTCGATACGGAGCCTGCGTTCCGCGCCGGCACCCCCGTCGAGCTCTTCGAGAGCGGGGACGGCTGGTGGAGCGGGGACATTCTGGGTGACATCTTCGTCGTGGCACCCGGTGCGCAACGCTTCCTGATGGCACGAGACGTAAACCCGACCGACGCGCCCGATGCGGAGGAGCCCCTCTTCCGTGCGGTCCTCGTGAACAACTTCATCGAGGAGCTCAAGGCGCGCGTACCGAT
>QJYK01000069.1 GCA_003248075.1 Gemmatimonadota bacterium
ATCACACCCGCGCTGAGGAGGAGTAGGAGCGCGAGTGCCACCTGGCCCGAGACAAGGCCATGGAGGGCGCGGCGGGCCCGACGGCCGCCGGAGCCACTCCGCCCGGTGTCTTGGAGGATGTGGACCAGGCTCGGACGCATGGCCTGGATCGCGGGATACAGGCCGAAAAACACCCCTGCGCACACCGACGCCACGGCCGCGAAGCCGAGGACCTTGGCGTCGATTCCGACCTCGCCGATACGGGGCAACTCGGGCGGCAGGAGCCGCTTGAGGAAAGGCACCCCTGCAAACGCGGCGAGCACGCCGAGCCCCCCGCCAAGGGCCACGAGCGTGAGGCTCTCCATGAGTGACCGACGCAAGAGCCTGCCGCGGCCGGCCCCCAGCGCGGCCCTGATCGCGAACTCCCGCTGGCTCACGCGGGCACGCGAGAGGATCAGGCTGGCGATGTTCACGCATCCGAGCATTAGAACCAGTGCCGCGGTGCCTGCGAGCACCACGAGCAGCGTCGTGAAGTCCCCCACGACCTGCTCCAGGGCCGGGGTGACGTTCGACCCCCAACCCCGATTGGTCTCAGGGTTCTCCTCGGCGATCGCGGCCGAGACAGCGGACATCTCCGAGCGAGCCCGGTCGACGGAGACACCCGAGTCCAGCCGACCCACCACGTTGTAGACCCGCATGGCACGGACATCGAAGAGCCGCGGGGAGATGGCCAGCGGAGTCCAGAGCCGGACCGCCTTTGCATCGGGGGGAAACTCGAAGCCCTGGGGCATCACGCCCACGACTGTGAAGGGCTGGCCGTCGAGCACGATCGGAGTCCCGAGCACAGTCGGATCGCCCCCGAAACGCTCAGTCCAGAATCCGTGGGAGAGGATCACCACGAAGTCGTTGCCGGATATCGCCTCGGATTCTCGGAATGCCCGGCCAACCGCGGGCTGTACGCCAACAACGTCGAAGACGGACGGGGACAGCGATGCTCCCGACACCTGCTCAGGTTGGGCGGTGCCGCCCAGGACGAACGAGCGAAAGCTGTACGCTCCCAGCGCGGCAAAGGACTCCGATCGCTCCGCCCAGTCCCTGTAGGTGCCAGCCGAGACCCGGTCCTGCGAGATGTCGAGCTGCTGGTTCGCCTCCCAGACCGTCATTACGCGCTCGGGCTCGGCGTAGGGTAGCGGCCTGAGCAGGACTCCGTTGACCAAGCTGAAGATCGCTGTATTGACCCCGATCCCGAGTGCCAGGGTGGCGATGACCACCATGGCGAAGCCCGGGCTGGTACGCAGCGTTCTCAGCGTGAAGCGCAGATCCTGGATCACGGTTGTCCCTGCGTTCGGATGGGGCGACTTCCCCGACGCTCGGAGATCACGAGCCGATCCCCGGCTCGTCCCGCGGTGCGACGCCCGGGACAGTACACGCCGAAGGGCGATCCGGCGAGGAGAGCGCGAAGCGGATCGTGGGCGTCGCCCTATTTGGCCGGTTGCGCTCCCACTCATTCGAGCGCAGTGGATGGGTCCATGGTGTGGCAGGGACCTACTCATCGACATTCGAGTCACCGCCGGAAGCTAGCCGTGGTGGACTTGCGTTCCGGTGACCCTGGCGGCAGGCCCGCTGCCCTCCGCGATTGGAGCCCTCCGACCACGTCCGTTGCTCGATGCAGCCCAAGTGCTTTCAGGGTGGCGGCCCGCGATGCAACTTGACTCAGTGGACACGCCGACGTTACCCAACAAACCCTTACCCGGCGGTAACCATGAGCCTCGCGGAGTCGTTTGGACGGTCAGGATTCGCCCGATTCGTGAATAGCCCGGCCGGCCGGATTGTGCGCGTGATCGTTGGAATCGCGCTCGTCGGCTGGGGCTACACGCAGCGCGGCAGTGGTCCAGGAATGGTCCTCATTGTAGTTGGACTGATTCCCCTGGCCGCTGGCACTCTCGACTGGTGCCTGATTAGCGCATTATTGGGCGGCCCGATCAGTGGTGCACGCGTCCGCCGGCAAGACACCTAGTCGCAAGGGTTGCCGCTGGGAGCTACCGAACAGCGGCGCTTGAGTCTGGTGCGTTCGACCCGTGCAACGCGTTGGGTTGCTTGCCACCGGCCCGTACGCCATGCATACGCCGATTCTTGGGGTGTCGACGGCAGGCTATCTTCGTCGCGGACAGCAGGAAGGGTTACGCGGGCCCAGCTACCCAGAGCTAGGCGACACTCGGTACGATGTTCTCCCGCCTGGCTCGACACGGCACGTCGGTTGCGCCTCCTCGGGGCCGTTCATCTGGGCACCCCCAAAGGAGGATTCACATGCGCTCTCTGTTCGGGCGGCTGTAAGGCTAGAATCTCGAACCAGGTCGGCAGGTCGCACAGTGTGATAGACCCAGCGGGTCAGCGGCCGATCAATCCCCTCGCCCGCTCCAGATTCCGTGTCGCGTCGGGGTGACCCGGGGCCACCTCCAGCGCCCGCGCGAACAACTCGGCCGCCTCCGCGTAGTCGCCACGCATCGCGTGCAGGATCCCGAGGTTGTTCAGCGCGGCCGCGTTCTCCGGTTCGACGCGGATGGCCGTCCGGTACGCCTCCTCTGCCTCGCGGACCCGGCCCAGGTCCGAGAGGACCACGCCGAGGTGGTAATGGATGTCGGTCATGCCGGGGTCGAGCCGGTACGCGGCCTGAAGCTCCTGCAACGCTTCGGCGCTACGCCCGTTCTCGGAAAGGGTGATCCCGTTCATCTTCCGTACGCCGGCGATGTCGGGCATGAGGCGGGCGGCCTGCTGCGCATAGTACAGCGCCTCCTCATGACGCTCGTTCCGCACCAGGACGGCCAGCATCTGATTGAGCGTGTGATGGTCGTTGTTGATCTCGATGGCGCGCTTGGCGAGACCCAGCGCTTCCTCCTGCTTCCCGGCCCAGCTCAACACGCGAGCCACCGTCGCGAGGGCCCACGCCCGGTCGGACTCGTCCACGCTGCCGTTGACGCGCGCGGTGATGTCGGAGACGACGGCCTCGTTCCAGGTGGGCGCGGGGCTGGCCAGGTTCATCGCAACCATCTGGTCCAGCAGGGCCAGCCCCAGGGCTCGATGCGCTTCGATCGATGGATGGACGTGATCGAGAAACTCCTCGTCGCCCGGAATCCCGTCGGACGCCGCCGCCTCCATCATCGCCTCGAAGTCCACCAGTCCGGCCGAGTTCTCCGACGCGACGTCCACCACCGTCCGCGCGATGGACGAGAGAGCACGCAGGGGCGCGACGTCCTCGTCGCGAGCCTCCACGAACGCCCTTCGGGCCTCGGCGAGCTCCCCGAGGCCGAGCAGGGCCCTCCCGCGCTGGAACAGCACCCCGG
>QJYK01000196.1 GCA_003248075.1 Gemmatimonadota bacterium
GACCTCGTACAGGTCGCCGTTCACACGCAGCCGGACGACATCGGTAGCTCGGGGCATGGGCATCGAAGTTGTCACCGCCCGGTGCGCCATAGCAACGGACCCCCCCGGAGCGCACAGGGGTAGTCGACCTCTCGAAGAGGCCCAGCAGGCGCTTCATCCGGCTCAAACTTCGCAGGAGAAACGAAGGATGCCCTACCCCGAATTCATGGTGGCGCCGATGCGCGAGGACCTGGTCCGCATAGGCTTCCGGGAGCTCCGGACCGCCGGGGAGGTGGACGAGGTGCTGGGTCAAGAAAGACGTCCGACGCTGGTCGTGGTCAACTCGGTCTGCGGCTGCGCGGCCGGCATGATGCGGCCGGCCGTGTACCTGTCGCTCCAGGCGGAAAAGAAGCCCGAAGTGCTCACGACGGTCTTCGCCGGCCAGGACATGGAAGCGACCGAGCGTGCGCGCGAGTACATCGTGGGCTACCCGCCCTCGTCTCCATCGGTCGCGCTGTTCAGGGACGGTGAGCTCGTATGGTTCATGGAGCGTCATCGGATCGAGGGAAGACACCCCGAGGACATCGCGAGCGACATCATCGGTGCCTACGAGGCGCACTGCTGAACAAGACGGACGCTCGCTGAACAACCGGGGCGTCGGCTGAACTGCCGACGCCCCTTTCGTAGGTAACCACTCGCCCGGTCTCACGTAGATGACATGCGAAGCGAGCCTCGATTGCAACCCTCGGGTCGCGCTTCACGTCGGAAGGGATGAAGGGATGAGGGGAGACCCGTGCCGGCCCCGGTGCGCCCGGGGTCGGCGCGGGTCGACGAACGTCAGACGGGAGGGGATGATGGGAAGGGGAACGTTCTGGATCGCGGCCGCGGTCGCGACACTGTCGGCCGTGAGCGCCGGGCCCGCAACCGCGGAGCCCGATCACGAGCCCTCTGGAGCCCTCGGGGTTCGGGTCATCAACAACAACACGTCGCCCGTGCAGGTGTGGGTCGAAGACGCCCGTGGCCGGATGCGCCGCCTCGGCCGCGTGGCGCCGTCCCAGGTGCGGCTCCTCGAGATTCCCGAGGAGGTCGTGGCGACGGGTACCCTGCAGGTCAAGGTCTATACGGCGGAGCCCGCTTGGTCGAATGCCGGGGACCAATTCGGGGTTCGGACCCGCGCCCTCGACCCCGCGGACCTCGAGGTCATCCAGTTCTGGGTCGAGCCGGATCTCGCGCGGTCGCAGGTCGAGCTCATGAGGAGCGCCGCTACTGCATCACGCTCCTCGGGCTGAGGAAGCGACGCAGGATCTCGAGGGTCATCGCGACGCCCCGGCGGACGTTCTCCTCCGAGACGCGCTCGTCGTTGCCGTGCACGCCTCCCTGGTCCGCCTGTGGCGTCGCGGTGGCCTCGAATCCATAGCTCACGATCCCCAGGTCCCGGAAGAAGTGGGAGTCCGTGAAGCCGCCCTGGACCTGCGGCACGAAGGAGCCATGGGGAAAGGTCTCGAGGGTCACCTCGCGAATCGTTCGATAGAGATCGGTGTCGGTCGACGAAACGGCCGGTGTGAAGCCCATGATCACCTCGATCTGCACCTCGGGGCCGAGGACGCCTGCCATCTCCTCCAGCCAGGCGTCGGGGTCCTGGTCCGGGAGCAGACGACAGTCGATCTCGGCGGTCGCCTGCGGCGGGACGACGTTGATCTTGTCGCTGCCCTCCAAGCGGGTAATCGAGCACGTGTTTCGCAGGAGGCCGTGGAGCCCAGGATCGTATTCCTGGAGCTCGCGCAGGACGTCCGGCGCGAGATGGGACCCCATGTCACGGAAGCGGGTCCGCCACGGCTCCGGCTGCCCCGGGGCTATTCCCCGCAGATGAGCGTCCACGGCGGGGATCACACGCGGGGTGAAGGCGTGCGCGCGCAACCGGGCCAACGCCTCCACCAGCTCCGTCACCGCTGAGGAAGTCCTCGGACGAGAGCCGTGCCCTGGCTCTCCGGTCGTTCGGAGCCGGAGCCAGTAGGGTACCTTCTGGGTCACCTCGACGCCGAACTGATACTCCTCCCCCACCTGCTCACCGCCCCCCCCCTCATTGAGCAGGAAACCGACGTCCTCGAAGAGCTCCGGACGGTTCTCCACCAGCCAGCCCGCCCCGAAGAAGCCGCCCGCTTCCTCGTCCGCGGTGGCCATGAAGATGACGTCCCGGTCCAGCCGGATCCCCGCCCTGTGAAGCGCGAGGAAGGCCGCCAGGTGGAGGATCCCGCTCGTCTTCGTGTCGAGCGCGCCTCGTCCCCACACGTACCCGTTCTCCAGCTTGCCCGAGAGTGGATCATCGCTCCAATAGCGGGCATCGGCCGGCACCACATCCATGTGATGCAGCAGCAGCAGGCCGGGTCGATCGCCGCCCTCCAGACGCGCCCAGATGTTGGCGCGGCCCGGAGCCGATTCGGCGATCTCGTACTCGATCCCCTCTGCGTCGAAGATCCGAGCGAAGAATCTCGCGCCGAGGATCTCGTTGCCGGGCGGATTCTGGGTATCGAGGCGGATGTACTCCTGGAGCCAGCGCACGGCCTCATCCTGGAGCGCGCTCGGATCGATGTCCTGTGCAGCGACTCGGCCTGTCGCGGGTGCGGCGAGGGCGAACGCGAGGAGGACTGTCACCGCGGGGCGGCGAATGGCGTCGGGGCGGAGTGGCATCTCATCCTCGCTTGGCGGGTGTGCTCCCAGGTGCTGCTCCCGCCAGACCGGACGGTCCTCGGGCTTTCGGGACGGGCGAAGCTGGCACCCTCCGGCGAGGGTCGCAATCTTAGCGCTCGCCGCCGAACTCGGTCGCCGATCCGGCATCGGATGGCCCACCCTCCCGGAGATACCCCATGAGCGCCCTCCTCCACCGATCCGTCGTCATCACTCTCTGTGCGGCCACCCTCGCGGCGTGCGGCGGCGCGAGAGACGATTCCGCCAGAAGTGCAGGCACCACCGGCGCGGCCGTGACGGGACCCCGCGTACCCCTCGCGCCCACGGCGGATGACCAGCTTCCGTCGGCGATCATCGGGCGGGCGCCACCGTTGATGGGCACGGACCTGCAGTACGTCGAGGACGACAGTTCGACTACGGGTTACCTCGCCGTTCCAGAGGGATCGGGACCCTTCCCGGCCCTGGTGATCATCCACCAGTGGAACGGGCTGGTCGACCGGATCCGGGAGGTCGCGGACGACTTCGCCCGTGAGGGGTACGTGACGCTGGCGGTGGATCTGTACGACGGCCGCACGGGCTCCTCGCCCGAGGAGAACATGGCGTTGGTCCGCGAGGTGCAAGCCGATCAGACGAAGATGATCGCGAACCTGAACGCGGCCGTCGCCTCTCTGAAGGCTCGGCCGGACGTCACGGGACGCGTCGGCGCTATGGGGTGGTGTTTCGGGGGAGGGGTGGCCCTCTCCTTCGGCCTCGACGGCGACGAGCACGACGCCACCGCCATCTTCTACGGCAACTTGATCGACGATCCTGCACGCCTCGCCGGCCTGTCCCATGAGGTGTACGGGACCTTTGCCGCGTTAGACACGGGCATCCCACCGGAGGCGGTCGCCTCCTTCCAAGCCGCGCTTCGGACCGCCGGTATCGCCAACGACTTACACGTGTACGATGCAGTCAACCACGGATTCTGGCTCAGCGTCGACCAGGAGCCCGACGTCCTGACGGCGCCGGCTCTGGACGCTTGGCGACGCCTCAAGGCCTACCTGGATCGGACCCTGCGTAACGGCGCCTAGCCGCGATCGACGCGCGAAGCTAAAGGATCGACCGACCCAGCGCAGAGGCCACCAGGCCCACGCCCAGCTGCGCCGTGTGATTTCGGTGGTCGTGGACCGGGTTCAACTCCACGAGCTCCATCGCGAGCATCGTGCCGGCCTGGGCCGCCTTCTCACAGACCAGGTGGCCCTCGCGATACGTGAGCCCACCCTGCACCGGCGTGCCCACGCCAGGCGCCTCGCGGGGATCGAGTGCGTCGAGGTCGAACGAGAGCACGAATCCCGCCGTGCCGCTCCCGGCCCGGTCCAGTGCCTCCTCCATGCACGACGCGATGCCGCGCTCGTCGATCTCGGACATCGTGATGACGCGCACTCCCGACTCCCGGACCAACTCCCGCTCGCCCTGGTCGACATCGCGCGCGCCCAAGACGGTCACATTCGTAGGACGAACGGCCGGCGCGACGCCGCTGAGGGCGGTGAGTCGAGGGTGACCACGACCGAGCAGCACCGCCAGACCCATTCCGTGGATGTTGCCGCTCGGAGTGGTCTCCGGCGTATTCATGTCGGTGTGCGCGTCCACCCAGATCAGCCCCACCGCGTCACCGAGCGCCCGATAGTGTCGAGCGACCGCAGCCACGGTGCCGATCGAGAGCGAATGATCTCCACCGAGCACCAGGGGCAGCCAATCGCTGGCGAGCCCGAGCTCGACCAGACGCCCGGCGCGTTCGGCGACGTCGACGATCTCTGCGAGGAAATGGGCACGGGCCTCGCTGCCCCGTTCGGTCGTCTCCAAGCCGCCGGCTGTTACGGTGCCGACCTCCTTCACGGAGTATCCCAGGCCCTCCACAGCGGAGGTGATCCCTGCGATACGCAGCGCGGACGGACCCATGTCAACGCCTCGCCGTCCGGCTCCCAGATCGATCGAAACGGACACCAACGCGACCCGGCGGCTCGGCGCTGGCATCGGGGTCACTCTCCCGGACCGAGCCGGCGACGCTCCTTGTGCTCGAGCCTTTGCCGACGACGAGCGTCGCGCGCGGTCTCGCCCGGATAGCGTGTATGGATGTCGACTCCCCCCATCACCGCCACACCCGAGATGCGCAGGGTCGGGGCGTCCGATTCGATGTACGTGTGCTCGGACCGGTGCTCGAAGCCGCCCAGAATGCCGATGCCGTGACTCTCCACGTTGATCCCCGGTGGGACGATGATCTCGACGCCTCCCCACATGGCGAATACCCGCACGTCCGTGACGCCCGGACCGAAGACGGCCTCGCGAAAGTCGAGGTGGGCTCCACCGCATACCGCCACTGCATAGTTCTGGCGCGCCGGGGTCCAGGAGCCCTTGCGCGTGGAACCACCGAGGATGGCGACCATGACCTCGCGCTCCTTCACGTGGGCCGCCGCCGTTACGCCCCGCTCCCGACGCGGTGCCGGCGAGGCCTCCGGCCGTACCGCTGGAACGCCGGCCCCAGGCAGATCCTCCAGCAGACGCTTCAGGTCCTCCACTGTGGCCGCTCGATGTGCCAGCTCAACCCGCCGCTCGAATTCCTCCACGGACATGGCGTCGTTCGCGAAGTGCTCGCACAGCGCATCGACGGTCACCTGCTTGGTCTGGCTGAGCGGCTGCCGCCGATCGTCCGTATCGTCGTTCATCGTCGGTCCTCGATCTGCTCCCACGGTGGGCTCGACCGCCAGGCTTGCTCAGCGCTCGCCGCGCTCGAAGACGATCTCGCCTTCAACGACCGTCATGTCTACGCGCGTATCCACGAGCTTGTTCGCGTCCACCGAAAACACGTCGTCCGACATGATCACGAGATCCGCGAGCATTCCGGGCGCCAGGGCCCCCGTGCGATCCTCGGAAAAGCCGGCGCGCGCGCCACCTGAAGTATAGGCGCTCAGCGTCTCCTCCAGGGTGATGCGCTCTTCCGGTATCCATCCGCCCGGAGTGGCGCCATCGATCGTGCGGCGGGTCACGGCCGCGTCGATTCCGAGCACGGGGTCGATGGGCGCCACCGTCCAGTCCGATCCGAACGCCAGGGTCGCGCCCTGATCCAGCAAGGAGCGGAACGCATAGGTCGTCCGGATCCGCTCGGGCCCGATCCGCTTCTGCGCCCATCGCCCGTCGTCCGCAGCGTGGTACGGCTGCATCGAGGCGATCACGTTCTGTTCCGCGAAGCGGGAGATCGCGGCGGGCGTCAGGTGCTGGGCGTGCTCGATCCGGAAGCGGCGGTCGCGGGGACCATTCGCCTTCGCGACGTCGCGGTAGACGTTCAGCAGCCAATCGTTGGCTGCGTCCCCGATGGCGTGGACGATGACGTGCAGCCCCGCGGCGTCCGCGCTCGCGATCCAGGATCGGAGCTCGACCGAATCCGTGGTCATGAAGCCGGACGTCTCCGGCTCGTCCGCGTAGGGCTCGTAGAACCACGCGGTCGTGGACCCTAGCGAGCCATCCACGAAGGCCTTCAGTCCACCCCACCACAGCCGTTGGTCACCACGGCCGTTCTCTGCAACGAAATCGCGCAACCGCTTCCAGGTCGCCATCGGTACCACGGAATAGACCCGCAACGGCAGCTGTCCCCGCGCATGTGCGCGCCTGTACGCGCTCAGGCTCGACCAACCGGCCATGTCGTGCACCTGAGTGACTCCCCGTTCCAGGGCGTGTCGCGCGGCTGCTTGCAGAGCACGGTCCAACTCGGGCTCGGTCGGGTCGGGAATGACCGCACCCACGAGCCCCATGGCTTCGTCCTTGAAGACACCAGCCGCCGCACCCGTTCGCGGGTCCCTGACGATCGTGCCGCCCGGCGGATCGGGCGTCGGACCATCCCGATCGATCCCTGCAGCCCTGATGGCCGCGGTATTCGCCAACGACATGTGGCCGTCCAGCCGGTTCACGAAAACCGGATGCTCTCGCGTGAGCGAGTCGATCCACTCGCGCCTCGGGAGCTCTCCGCCCCAGAGCTCATGGTCCCAGTCCCCCCCGGTGATCCACGTGCCGGGCGGGACCGACGCGGCGAACTCCGCGATGCGCCGTGCGAACTCGGCAGGGCCTGCCGCGTCCCGCAGATCGACGCTGGCCAGCTTGAGGCCACCATCGATGAAGTGCGTGTGGGCATCGATGAAGCCCGGCAACACCGACCTTCCCTGGAGTTGAATGATCCGGGTGCCCGCGCCGATCACGGCTCTCACCTCCGCCTCGGAACCGACCCTCAGCACTCGGCCGTCCTTGATCGCAAGGGCGCTCGCCTTGGCCGCGTTCGGAATGCCGGTCCAGACGGATCCACCGGTGAGCACGAGATCAGCCACGTCGTCCTCCCCTGACGCACAGGCTCCAATCGACAGAACAACTCCCGTCAGCACGGTCGTCGTCAGACACCGGGCGAATATCCGCGTCCTCATTCGCTCCTACCTGTCCACGGCCCTCTGGCCTCCGTCGTCCCGGATCCATCAAGGGCAACGGGTGACGTTACCGGCGCCTGCGGCCGTGCGGCAACCCGGGGCTCCGGGAGGTGGCGCGTTTCGGCGTGCCCGGGCATAATGTGCTCCTTCTGGGAACTTCCATCGGGAGACCGGTATGCGCGCAGTCACGCCAAGAGGCGCACTCTTCTTTCTTGTGGCCGTCACCCTCGGCCTCTCCGGCTGCGCGAGTGGAGGCGGTGGTGGAAGTGGGGGCGGGACCGCAGCGCGTCGCGGGTCCTCGACTCGCATCGTGGAGGAGGAGCTGCAGACGGTGACGCAGCTCGACGTCTATTCTGCCATCCAGCGGCTTCGACCCACGTGGCTCCGCACCAGGACCGGCGGTGAGCCCATGGCTCACGTCGACGGGAACATCGTCGGAACGGCCCAGGCGCTCCGATCCGTTCGGGCCGCAGACACCCAGGAGATCCAGTTCATGAGCGCGACGGACGCAACCACGCGCTTCGGCACGAACTATCTCAACGGCGTGATCCTGGTCACCACGAGACGCTGAGTCGACCCGACCCCTGCCGGCGCTCGAGGGACGACCGCGCCGAAGCGGTCAGGACACCAGCGAACGGGAGAACGTCTCGAGCACGTTCGCACAGAGACCGATCTGGTCGACGCCGATCCACTCGTCCGCCGAATGCGCCTGGGCGATGTCCCCCGGACCGTAGCACACGGCGGGGATTCCGGCTTCGTTCAGGAGCGCTGCGTCGACCCACGCCGTCATTCCCTTGACCACCGGCTTCACGCCGTGCGCGGCGCCGGCGTCGAGCAGGCCGCGTACCAGGGGGGAATCCACGCTCACCTCGGTCCCGGGACGCTCGAGCGTCATCTCGAGCGTCCCATCGACCTCCGTCTCCCGCTCCTCCAGCCCGGCGAGAACGGCGCCAAGCTCGGCCATGACACCCTGCGGAGCCTCACCCGGAAGCGTGCGGCGTTCGAGGAGCAGCTCACACCGCTCGGGATAGACCGACTCTGCGGTTCCGCCTCGGATCGTCCCGGCGTGCAGTGATGCACGGCCGAGCAGTTCGTGAGCTGGCCGTGCGCTCAGCTCGCGCTGGAGCGTGTCCAACGCGCTCAGATACAGGGCGGCATGACGGATGGCGTCGACGCCCAGCTCCGGACGCGACCCGTGAGCTGCCCGACCCCGAAAAGAGGCGCGCACCCACACGAACCCCTTGTGCGTCGGCATCACCGCGAGCCCCGTGGGCTCGCAGACCACGGCCAGGTCGGCCCGGATTCCGGAGCGCACAAGGGCCTCCATCCCCAGGCTCGCGTGCTCCTCATCGGCGGTGAGGGCCACGACCAGAGGGGGTGCCGGGCCTGAGCGTGCCAGGCGCCGCGCCGCTGCCAGCAGCGACGCCACCCCGCCCTTCATGTCGCACGCCCCCCGACCGTAGATCCGATCCCCACGCAGCTCCGCACCGAACGGGGACACCGTCATCCCCTCGACACCCACCGTGTCCAGGTGTCCATTGAGCAGGAGCGTCGGCCCGACCCCCGGCCGCGTCGCCACCACGTTGCACCGTCCGGGTGCGATCTCGTCCAAGCGCGTCGTGAAGTCCCAAGAGTCGAGCCAAGCAGCGCACCGCTCCGCGATGGCACGCTCACCCGATCCACCGGCCGCGAGAGTCGGGTTGACCGAGGGGATTCTCACGAGGCACTGCGTCAGCGCCACGGGGTCCCCGTGGCCGGCGCGCACCAAATCGCTCTCGATCGTGGTATGCACGCTACACGCCGCCCCGCTTCAGAAATCCGTCGAATGGGTTTGGAAATCCAGCAAAGCCCTTCAAAGATCTGGCTCCAAAGCTGTGAAGGCCAGCGCCACGCGAACCTACGGATAGCCCCGATTTCCCGGCCGAGGCGCTATGCTTTTTCGGGACGGCACGATTTGTGCTTTCCAGACGGTCATGACGAGAAGTGAAGGCACGTCCCAGCTCCGCACCCTCACCGTGGGTCTGCTCGGTGCCGCGGCAATCGCGGCCGGACTGATCCTGGTGCGTCAGCCCCGTGACCCGGACCCGGATCGTCCTACCGACGTCCCCCCAGGGGAAACTCACCCGAGCACGATCTCGTTGGACCGTATCCGCGCGCTCGGGTACTGATCCGGGTCGCCCGGCCGGCTCGCACGGCGCCGGCCGGTTCACGGTCACGGAAACGGCGGCAGGACCCCAGGTCCGTGCCGCCGCATTTTTTGCCCCCCGCGCCGTCCCGAGCCGGTCAGCCGAAGTGGGTCCGGTTCTTCTCGATGTAGTTCGTCCATTCCGGGGGCACGTCCGTGTCCGGGAAGATCGCTTGGACCGGACACTCGGGCTCGCAGGCCCCGCAGTCGATGCATTCGTCCGGGTGAATGTAGTACTGGTCATCACCCTCGTAGATGCAGTCCACGGGGCACACCTCGACGCAGCTCGCGTCCTTGGTGTTGATGCAAGGCTCGGTAATGATATAGGCCATGAAGCCTCCGACTTCCGTCTCTGCGCTGCCCGGATAGGCCGACAAGGTGTAACCAAATCGGGGTGACCGCCGCAAGACGCCTCGGCCCCGGCGGGAGACACGCCGCAGCGGGTGTAGGGATCGCGGCTACCGTTCGTATCATACGGAGCCGATCCACCTCCAGCGGGGCACCGGCTTCGACCCCCATATGACGCGTCAACGACTAGCTGGAATCGGGCTCCTGAGTGTCACGGTCGCCGCGCTCACGGCCGTGGACGGGGGTGCCCAGAACACGGGTATCGTCCGTGGCCTCGTGTACGACTCGACCGCACAACAGCCGTTGGCGGACGCCGCGGTCTTCTTGTGGGGAACACCCTATCGGTCGGTGACGGATTCGGTGGGTCGGTTCGAGATCGCGGACGTTCCTTCGGGTGACTACACGCTGTACTTCTTTCACGTGCGCCTCGGGGAGCTGGGCGTTTCGCCGGGACCGACCCCGGTGGGCGTGGTCGGCGATACCGTGATCGAAGTCGAGCTTGCAACCCCGTCGATTTTCACCTCCATCGTCTCCGACTGCCTGTTCGAGGAGCGCCGTCCGGGCACCGGTGCGCTCGCTGGGTGGGTAGGGGACGGGGAGACCGGCATGCCCATGCCGCGGGCGCAGGTGGACCTCGCCTGGAGCACGAGCGCATCCAAGGAGCCTTCCAGACTGACGCTCGAGGCGGACGCAGGGGGCTGGTACCGCACCTGCGAGGCCCCTGCGGACGTACCGATCACGGCTTCCGCGAGGTTCCTCGATAGGCAGGGCCTCCGCAGGGAGGTGACGGTCAGCGAAGGGGGTGTCGCGGAGGCCGGCTTCCTTCTCTGGGAGGTCCGCCCGAGTAGGGTCACCGGGCGCATCGTGGACGCCGAGGCGGGACGGCCCGTCGCGGAGGCCGAGGTGTGGCTGCGCGGCACGTCCTTCAGGGGCATCACCAGCCCCGACGGGGAGTTCAGGTTCGGACAGGTTCCGCCCGGCTCCTACATGCTGTTCGTCAAGCACCTCGGATACGGGGTCAAGCAGGACACGCTGGAGGTCCCCTCCGGAGAGGAGATCTCCGTGGACATGCGCGTCGATGCGGAGGTGTTCGAGATCGCACC
>QJYK01000299.1 GCA_003248075.1 Gemmatimonadota bacterium
GTCCAGGACGACCAGGTCCGGGACGTCCCGGGCCACCGCGCTCAGCGCCTCGGTGCCGTTGCCGGCGGTCTCGACGCGGAAGCCCTCCCGCGTGAGCTGGTAGGCGATGAGCGCGGCGATGTCGGGCTCGTCTTCCACGACCAGGATGCGGGGCACGCCCGGGGTATTCGGAGCCATGTCCATGATCCTCCTGGCGACTGCGCCGTTCATAGGAGCGTCCCGAGCCGAGCACGCTCCCCGTTGGGGACGGACCGGCGGGTCAGTCGCCTCGGCAGAGGGTCTCTAGCTCTTCTTGGGTGAGGGTATGATCCGTGTGCTTGGCGGCCTCGAAGAGCCGTCGGCACAGCATTTCGTCGTCGGGGTCGTAGCCGTGCTTTTCCAGCCAGTGCTTCACGTTGGACAGGCCCGACATCGGGCTGATGTCGATCGTCTGCGAGCGCCCCACGAGGGACGCCGGAATCCCGGAGTAGATCCGGTCGGCCAGCCAGGCGTCGCCCTTGCGCTCCGCCTTCACGATGGCCGCCGCGTGCACGCCCGTGGCGGTGCGGAAGGCGTCCCTGCCCACCACCGGGTAGGAGTGCACGAGAGGCACCCGGCACGCCCGGGCGGTCAGCTCGCAGTATTCCGGCAGGACCGTGAGGTCCGCTTCGTGCAACCCCAGGAGCGCCAGGTTCACGAGTAGGAGGTCCATCTCGGTGTTGCCGCATCGCTCGCCGATCCCGAGCGCGGTCCCGTGGATCCGTGTCGCCCCGGCCTCGATCGCCGCCAGCGCGTTCGCGAGCCCCAGCCCGCGGTCGCGGTGGCCATGCCAGTCCACCTCCACGTCGGCCCCCGACGGCTCCACGATCTCCTCGATGACGAAGCGCACCACCGCCCGGGCGCCGTCGGGCGTCGCGTGCCCCACGGTGTCCGCGATGCACAGGCGCTCGGCGCCCCAACCGATGGCATTGGCGTACAGGGCCTTCAGCACCTCTGGCCGAGCCCGTGTCGTGTCCTCGGTGACCATCATGACGGGAAGACCCTCCCGGACCGCGAAGGTCACCGCCGCCTCGCAGGTCTCGAGCATGCGCTCGAGGGTCCAATCCTCGGCATAACGACGGATGGGCGAGCTGCCGATGAAGGTGCACGCCTCGATGGGGATGCCGACCCGCTGCGAGATCTCGGCGATGGGCCTGACGTCCGCGATGACCGTCCTGGCAGCGCAGTTGGGCCGGATGCCGAGCTTTGCGTCCACGACCTCCCGGGCCAGGGCCTCCACGGCCTCCACGGCTCGCGGTCCCGCGCCGGGCAACCCGATATCGGCCGTGTGGATCCCCAGCCGATCCATGAGGTGAAGGAGCCTGATCTTGTCCTCGATCGGGGGATCGACCACCGACGGGTTCTGAAGGCCGTCGCGGAGGGTCTCGTCGTCGAGCTGAAGCCCCCGTACGGAGGTCCAGTCGAAGGCCGCCGACGAGGCGTTCCAGTCGTAGATGAGCTCCTGCTCCTTCAATCCCGATCCCCTTCGACGGCAGTGGACGCGAGCTCATGGATCAGAGCTCGTCGTAGTTCATGAGCTTCCAACCACCACCAACTTTCACCAGCACGTCGAAGCTGGGAAGGGTCCCCTCGACGCCGTCATCCATACGACGGACCGTGACCCGTACGTCCGGATGGAGCGTGAAGTGGTCGTGGACCTCGGGCTCACCGTCGAAGGTAACGGAGACGAGCTCCAGTCTCATCCCTCCGTATTCCGCCAGGAGCTGGCGGAGCCCCTTTCGGTTGTTGGTCGACGCCAGGCTCCACACGAACTCGAAGGGGGTGTACCGGCCGTCCGGGAGCTCGGGCCAGAGGACCGTCTCGTATTCCTCTCGGGTGACCAGGAGCGCGGCCAGAGCGCTCCGGTCTTCATTCGCCACGGCCACGAGGGCCGTGCGGATCAAGTCCTCCGGGGACTCGCTGAAGCCCTCCATGACGGCGTTGGCCGCCTCGGCGCACCCCGTGGCTCCCAGCACCAGGGAGGCCGCCAGGGCCATGCGGCGGAGGGCCAGCCCCGACCGCCGGCATGCGGGGCGGGCGGACACACGGCCCGCCCGCCCCTTCATCCCACTCACGCTCTCGTGCAAGGGCTCGACTCCTAGTTCCCCGAGTGGTTGGGGCGGGAGTCACTTCCGTCCACGGACCAGACCGTCCATCCGTAGAACCATGCGTCGGCCAGGGCGGTGCCGGGCTCGACCGCACCGGGATAGGTGGTCGCCTGGAGCGACCGTCCGTCCGTCGGCGCGAACAGGTTCGTGTTGTCGGCGGCGATGGTGCTCAGGTCGAAGGCCGTGTACCCGGCCGGGACGCCCGTCGCGATCAAGTTCGGCGGGCTCGACTGAGAGCCGATGTTGTTGTACCCGGCGCCCAGCATCGGGTCGGCCACCATGTTGTGGAAGCCAGCGCTCGTGAAGAACGTCTTGTTCTGCGCGTCCGTGTAGCCCGAGCAGCCCTTGAAGTTCAGGTCCCCGCCCTCGTCGCCCGCGGCCGTCGAGTTGTTCCAGATCACGAGGCCTTCAGCGGACAGCGTGGTCTGCGGATCGGTGGCGCCGCCCAGCCGGTTGTTCGCGTTGGTCACCGTCGCCGCGTGCTCGACGCAGAAGCCCGCGTCCCCGAAGTCGCGCAGGATCGAGTTGTACACCCGGTAGTGGGAAGCCTCGCGGAACATGAGACCGACGTCGCTGTTCGGACCGCCGATCTCGCCGGTCTGCTGATCCATGTCGGCACCGATCATGGTGGCGTTCGCGATCACGGCCGTGGAATGGGGCGCGCGATCGGCCTGCTCGCCGTCGTTCGAGAGCTCGAAGCCCTGGTCGGCGTCGTCGCCGCGCTGCTGCCCGATCACGAACTGCATGAAGCCCCGATAGCCATCCGTACCGTCCACCGAGTCGTCACCGATGCCCGTCACCACCAGGTGGTCCACGGAGAAGGTGCCTCCGAAGGGCTCGATGCCGTCGTCGACGTTGTAGTGGATCTGCACGTACGAGATGGTCGTGCCGGCGCCCACGCCCTGCGGCGCGAGGCCGTTGAGCTCGTCCGTGGGCGTCACCCGGTCTCCGGCGAACTCGATGCGCACCCCGCGCAGGATGCCCGAGCTGTCCATCGGATCGTTGCCGCCGTAGAAGCCGGAGTCCCCCTCGCCCTCGGCCTCGAGGCCGGCGTTGGTCGGGGCACGGCCGTTGATCACCATGCCGCCCCAGTCCCCACGGTCCCGTTCGCCGCGCGGCTTGTCCGAGGTGAACACGATCACGTCGGCCGCGTTCGGGCGGGCCGTCTTGTCGGCGCGGTTCGCGTTGGCGTCGGCGATGATCTTCGACCCGCGGGAAACGACCAGGTACGCCCCACGCACGCCCTGTGGGAGGTCCGTCTTGCCCACGATGGTCGTGCCGGGCTCGATGGTGAGCGTGGCCGGGACGCACCCTGCCGCGGCGCCGTCCCCACCGCAGTCGACGCCCACGAAGACCGGCTGGGTCAGAACCCAGGTCTTGTCGCTGGTCCACGTGGTGTTGGCCAGGATGTCCCCGGTGACCTCCACGTACGTCGGAGCGGATTCGGGGATCTCTGCGGTCGCGACGCCGGACGCCGTCTCGCCGGCCGCGTTGATCGCGAACACCTGCGCCGCATAGGTCTGGCCTTCGGTGAGCCCGGCGAAATCCATCGAGCCGACGCCTGAAGCGGCCGTCTCCGTGCGCTGGCTCTCACCCGGAGCGGTCAGAGCGACCCGGTGAGAGGTCGCGCCGGTCCCGGCCGTCCAGGAGACCGTGATCGTGGTGCCGTTGACCGACGCCGAAACCGCACTCGGCGCGCCTGGCAGGGTGGGTGTCTCAGGGCCGGAGCTGTCGGTGTTGCAGGCTCCCAGACCCAGCGCAGCGAGGGCGACCATGGCTGCGCCGGTGATCCGTCGCGTGGACTTCATCTTCGTATCGTGCTCCCTGGTGGAATTGGGCAGAGTGGGAATCAGAACTCCCATGAAAGGCCGACCGAGAAGACCCGGCCGACCGAGTACTGGCGCTGGACGAGCGTCACGCCGTTGGCGGACTGCTCGAACCGGTAGTGGGCATCCAGAAGGTTGTTGCCCTTCAGCTTGGCGGTGGCTCCACCGGGCAGGGGGAAGCCGAGGGTCGCGTCCAGGGCGTTGCGGGGACGCTCGTAGATGTCGGGGATGCCGAGGCCACCGGCCGCGGTGAGACGTGCGCCGAAGCGATTGTAGAAGACCCCTGCCTCGACGCCGGACGTCGGGGACGCCCAGTTGAGCCCCGCGTTCAGGACGTAGGGCGCCTGGCCCTCGAGGGGCCGCGTCAGGTTGGTCGGCTCGAAGCCGGCCACGCCCTGACGAACGTTCACCTTCGAGCGGATCTTCGAGTAGTTGAGCTGGGCGGCGTAGTTCCGCAGGGCCGGTGCCAGTCGCTCCAGGCCCATCTGAGCGTCGATCTCCACGCCGAAGATGCGGGCGTCCTTCGCGTTCTGGAACGAATAGGCGGCCGACGCCGCGGCGACGAAGACCTGCTCGATGGGATCGGTGAGGTCCTTGTAGAAACCCCCGACGGAGAGCATCTCGCCCGGTCTGGGAAACCAGTCGAGGCGCAGATCGGAGCTCACGATCTCGGCCGGGACCAGCCTCTCGTTCCCGAAGACCTGCCGCAGACTGGTCGCCTCCGTGAACTGGAAGGGAGCCAGCTCACGAAACTCCGGACGGTCGAGCGTGCGGCTGACCGCGCCGCGCAGCTTGACCGCATCGCCGATCGAGTACACGAGGTTGATGGACGGAGCGACGTCGGTCTGATCGAGGTCGCTGAGCACGTTCCCGCGCGACCGAAGCCCGAGCGTGTACTGCTCGACGCGGGCACCGACGATGGCCTCCAGGCGATCGGTCACCGGAAGATCCAGGAGGAGGTATCCCGCCTTCCGGTCGTCGGCGGCGTCGTAGAGGTCGCCCGGCTCAACCACCTCGTCGATGGACAGCTCGCCGATCCGGCGCGCATTCGGCACGATCGTCGCCGAGGCGAGCGCCTGGTCGAGACTCTCGATGACGCCTCCGAGGAACTTCCAGTTGAGACGCCGGGCGGCGAAGTCGCGCGTTCGGGTCCGGTACTCGCCGCCGACCTTGAGGGACGCGTCGTGGCCCAGGAAGCCGAATGGCAGCGTCCAATCCAAGGCCCCGCTCAGGTCGTCGTCTGTGAGCTCGCTCCAGAAGTAGCGGCCGGACTCGCCGATGTTGTGCAGGCGGAAGACGCCGTCGGACTGGAGGTACACGGCCTCGCGCAGCATGGGCTCGTCGCGACCGGCCCGCGCGGCCGTCGCCCGCCACTCGAGGCGCGAGCCCGCGAAGAGGGCGTGCTCGCCCGAGAGCTGACTCCACAGCATGAGGCGGGACACGAATCGGAGGCGGTCCGACCGCACGATGCCGCCGATGTCCTCGCTGTTCAGCCCCTGGTACACCCGCGCCTCGTCCTCCGTGTTGACGTTCACGGTGGTGCGCAGGCTGACCTTCTGGTCCGGGTTGGGCTTGAAGGTCACGTTCGCGATCGTGCCCCAGGTGATGGCCCGGCTGCCCCGCTGGAACGCGTAGTCCACGTTCGCCATCGGGTCCGCACCGGAGATCTCAGGATCGAAGGACGCGACCGTCCACTTCCGCTCCACCTCGTCGTCGTGGATCGAGTAATCGTCGGCGTATGTCCCGGCCACGAAGTACCCGATCTCGCCGCCATCGAAGACGTCGTTTCGCCCACCCACCGAGAGGTTGAAGGAGCGATTCAGAGGCGTCGATTCCGGCACCGGCGCGAAGCCGCGCCCCGAGGCGCGGAACGCCTCTCCGATCTGCACGAGCTGGCTCGGGTCCGCCGGGAGCCGTTCACCGGTGGTGACCTCTCCCATGATCTGCCGCACGACCTCGGGCTGGTCGCGCGTGCCGTCGTCGAAGCCCAGGAAGTCCCTGCCGCCCCCGGCGTAGGCGAGAAAGCCCTCGTGGAACTGGCTGTTGGTGTTGAAGCTCGAGCTCAGGCCGAAGCGAACGACGAATTGGCTGGGAAAATCCCGGGTCTCGATCTTCACCGAGCCACCGGAGAAGTCCGCAGGTAGGTCGGGGGTGTAGGACTTCTGCGTCTCTAGGCTCTCCAGGAAGCCGGAGGGGAAGAGGTCGAGCGGGACGACCTCGCGCTCGGGCTCCGGGCTGGGGAGCGAGGACCCGTTCAGCGTGGTTTGGGAGTAGCGCTCGCCCAGGCCCCGCACGAACACGTACTTTCCGTCCGTCACCGTGACACCGGTGAGGCGCTGGGCGACGTCGGCCGCGTCCGAGTCGGGGCGACGGCTGATCTCCTGGGCACCCACCGCCTCGACCATCGCGGGCGCGATGCGCCGCTGATCCAGGAGGAAGGCCTGACTGCCACGTTCACGCGAAGCCTCGACGACGATCCCCTCGAGGGCCACGGACGACTCCTCCAGGGTGATGTCGAGCGCGGTCACCAGGTTCGCTTCCACCACCACGCCCGTCACGGTCTTCGTGGCATAGCCGATCAGCTGAGCCGTCACCGCAACCGTCCCGGGCTGCACCCCTGCGATCACGTAGCGGCCGTCGACGCCTGCCAGCGACCCGGCGGACCCCTCCCCCACGTAGACCTGGGCACCCGACAGCACCTTTCCGGATCCGGCGTCGAGGACGCGCCCGACGATCCGACCCGCGCCGTCCTGGGCGACCCCCACGGTCGGTGCGAAGGGGGCCAGTGCCATCGCGGCACAGATGAGTCCGAGTGTTCGCTTCATTGTCTGCTTCTTCCTTGTAGCTCGAGCTCGATCCATGTTCGGGCGGCTCACGGGGTGTGTTCGAGTCGTCATCGTCTACTTCAACCGTACCTTTTCGCCGTAACGACCCCTGGGACTCCCGGTAACGAAACCGTAAAGCGACCAACCTCCGGGTAACGTCCTCGCGACGACCCGATGAAGCCCCTACCACGGATCCGAAGGCCGGAGCGCATGACGTCGACGCCGAATCACCGGTTGCACAGCGCCCCGCGGGCGGACGAGCTCGCGGCAGAGGCGGCTGCGCAGCCAGGCTTCCTCGCGGCGCTGCGGCAGCTCGAGGACGAGGACGAACGCACGCTCTCGGAGCAGATCGAGTTGACACGGATCCCCGCGCCGCCCTTCGGGGAGGAGCTTCGCGGGCGGCGCTTCGCGCAGCTCTTGTCGGAGTCGTTGTCCGACACCTGCCGCACCGACGAGATCGGCAACGTGCTGGCGCGTTCGGGCGGACGGGACGACGCAGCGCCGATCGTGCTGACGGCGCACCTCGATACGGTTTTTCCGGCCGACACCCGCGTCGACGTGAGGCGCTCGGGGGACCACATCCAGGGACCCGGCATCAGCGACGACGGCCGTGGGCTCGCCGCCCTGCTGGCCCTGGCACGCGTGGTCCGGGCCGGTAAGCTACCCATCCATCGTCCGGTCCTGTGGGTCGGTACCGTGGGTGAAGAGGGAGCCGGCGACCTCCGGGGCGTGCGACATCTCTTCAGACCGGACGGGCCCGCGCGTGATGCCGCCGCGTTCGTGTCCCTCGACGGGGCGGGAAGCACGCGCATCGTGACGCGCGGGATCGGGTCGAGGCGCTACCGGCTGGGGTTCGAGGGGCCCGGCGGACACTCCTGGGCGGACCGAGGCGTCGTCAACCCGCTGCACGCCCTCGGGCGGGTCGTGGCGGACCTGAGCCGACTACCGCTGCCGCCGGACGCCGGGCTGACCGTGGGTCGCCTCGCCGGCGGGATCAGCGTGAACGCGATCCCCGAGCATGCCTTCCTCGAGCTCGACGTCCGGAGCGCGGACACGAGCCAGATCACCGGCCTGGAGTCGACGATTCGAGAAGCGATGGAGCGGTCGCTCACCGAGGCCAACGCGGAGCGTCGCGCCGGGACCCCTGCTCTGTCCGCGGCGTGGGAGGTGTTCGGCGACCGGCCCGCCGGAGACACGCCCGACGAGGCGCCACTGGTCGTGGCGGCGGAGGCGGCCACTCGGCAGCTCTTCGGTGTGGCCGAGCGCACGGCGTCGTCCACCGACGCCAACGTGCCCATGAGCCTCGGAATCCAGGCGATCACTCTCGGAGGTGGCGGAGAGGCCGGGCTCGCTCACACCACGGAGGAGTGGTTCCAGAACGTCCGGGGTCCGGAGGGGATCGCGCGCGCGCTGCTCACCCTCGCGATCTTCGAGCGACTGACCGGCTGAGGGCCCCCAGTCGGGCACCCGAAGAGAGGTGGATCACCCCGATCGAGGCGACCTATTCGACCTCGACCACCGAGTGGTCAGTCACGAAGAGTGCCCCGCGCATCCCGCGTACCGTCGCGTGCCCACCGACCAGGGAGTCGTGCAGCACCGAGTCCGTGAGCGCCGCGGCCGGCCCCACCACGGTGTCACGGAGCGTGCAGCGCTCGACCCGCGCGCCCCTCTCGAGCGTGACGTTGGGGCCGATGCGGCCGCCCCGCACGACCACGTCGGCCTCGATGCGCACGGGGTCGATGATCTCCGCGTCCTCGAGTCGCGCGCTGGGGTCGGTCCCGCCCCTCCCGGTTTCGAGGAGGTGCCCGTTGGTTTCCAGGAGCGTCTCGACCTTGCCCGCGTCCCACCATCCCTCGACGGGTGCCGTCACGATGCGGGCGCCGTGGTCCACCATGTACTGGAAGGCATCGGTGAGATAGAACTCCCCCCCCGGCCCGGCCGTCTGCTCGAGGGTGTGGTGTATCCCCTCGAAGAGCAGCTCGTGGTCCCGGATGTAGTACAGCCCGATGTTGGCCAGGCGGGAAACCGGCTCGCGGGGCTTCTCCACGATGCGGCTCATGGTGCCGTCCTCGTGCGTCACGATCACGCCGAAGCGCTGGTAGTCCTCGACCTCCTTGGCCCAGATGACGCCGTCGACGTCCAGGCCGAGCTCACGCAGAAGCCCGTAGTCGACCTCGAGCACCGCGTCCGCGAACACGATGAGCACGTCCTCGTCCACGTACGGCTCCGCCAGCGCGATCGCACCGGCCGTACCGTCCTGGACCTCCTGCAGGACGTAGTGCGCCTTCAGGCTCGGATACTCCCGGGCGATCCAGGCCTCCACCACGTCCCGTAGGTACCCCACCACGAAGACCATCTCGGTGACGCCGACGGCGATGAGGTCGTCCAGGATGAAGCTCAGAACGGGCTTGCCCGCGACCTTCAGGAGGGGCTTGGGTGTATGGTGCGTCTGCGGGCGCAGGCGTGTGCCTTTGCCCGCCAGCGGAATGATGGCTTTCATGGTTCTCGCGTCGGCGGGGACTGGCGGTCCGCTACACGATACCCGCAAGCTCGGTCTGGTGTAAACCGAGCACCCCCCACCCGACCACGACGGAGCTCCTTCCATGCGCCCGATGCATTATGCGATCCCCCTCCTCCTGTCCGCCGCGTGCGGCGGCAGGCCCGCAGTGGCCCAGGGGCCGGTGCCCGCCCCGACGGAGGGCCTCGCACGGCCCTATTTCTACCCGGTCGCCGCGGAGCAGCTCAGCCCGCAGGAGGCCCCCCCGTTCATCGAGGTCAGCGGGAGCGCCTCCGTAGAGGTGAGCCCCGACCGGGCCCTGATCAGCTTCGCTGTCGAAAGCCAGGCCCGGACCGCCGCCGAGGCGTCCGCCGCGAACGCCGACGCCATGGACGCCGTGGTGCGGGCGCTCCGGAGCTCCGGGACCCAGGGACTACGGGTCGAGACCTTCGGGTACATGCTTCGGCCCGACTATGCGTACTCCACGGCCCCGACCACGCCCGAGCGGACACGCCAGATCGCGGGCTACACCGCGCTCAACAACGTCCGTGTCACGCTGGCGGAGGTCGACGCCGTGGGCAGGATGATCGACCTCGCCATCGGTGCCGGGGCCAATCGCGTGTCGTCCCTTGCCTTCGAGGCCGCCGACACCGAGGCCGCGGGACAGCAGGCGCTGAACCGGGCGGTCCGACAGGCCAGGCTCCAGGCCGAGACCATGGCCACCGCCCTCGGCCGCGCGCTCGGCGCGCCGCTGGAGGTGCGAGGCGGTGTGCAGACCCCCACGCCCCGCGTGCAGATGCAGACGGTTCAGGTCCGCGCGGCAATGGAGCTCGCGACCGAGACCCCCATCGAGGCGGGGGCACAGACGGTGTACGCCAACGTGACCATACGGTTCGCGCTGGGTGGCCCGACGGGGGGACGTTGACCGACGCGGTCGGTCCCGCACCGCGGCGCCCCCTGTCGACCGACCCGGGGGCACGCGACCCCCGACTCCGGGGACGCACCTACGCCATTCCCTTCGCGAAGGTGTGGAGGGCGGCCCTGTTCCTCGTCGGGGGCGGCCTGGCCGGTTGGCGCCTCCTGCGCGCCGACGAGAGCTCGGGCGTGATCGAGGCCGAGGCGACCTCGAAGATCCTGCGACGACGGAGCGCGATCCGCGTCGAGGTCGGTCTCGACGGCAACGCGCAGACCCGCGTCGACCTGACCGCTCGGGCCCTCACGGGTCGCTATCCGCACCTGGGCCGCAACACACGCTTCGTCGGCGCCTTTCTCCGGCGCCTGGACACCGCTGCGGGTGCCGACCCGAAGCACATCCTGGACCCGGTCGCGGAGGGCGTGCGAGGGGCATCGGGTACGACCGGAAGGGCGCATCGCTGAGCACCCGAACCGGATCCCTCGGGGTACCGACAGGGCGTGGTTCTTCCCGGCCGGTCGATGGGCTACCTTCCCGGCCGTGAAAGCCCTGCTCTTCTTGACCCTCGGGGTCCTGCCGACCGTGGGCTGCGGTGATTCCGAGTCGGCGCCGCCCCGTAGCCCCGTGTCGACGGGCGGGTCGGTCGCGGCCGGAAACTTCGAGGGCCGGGCCTACGAACGGAACTTCGTGTTCACGACGCTCGGCGGCGACAGCGCCTTTCTCGTCCCCTGGTTGATCGACACCCGGACCCGTCCCGGTGCCGTCGACCGTCGCGCCCGCGGATGGATCTTCCGGGGCGCGGCCTGGGATGCGTTCTACGACGAAGGCTGGGAGACCGCACCGACCCGAACTCCCTGGCGCCTCCTTCCACACGGGAGCCTGAGGCTGATCGTGGGGGAGGGGGACGCGATCGAGCACGTCCTTTTCTCGGAGGGAGCACGCGAGCTGGACCTGGAGCTTTCCTCGGTGCTGGTCGAGTGGACCGGGCCCCGCGGACAGGTGTTCCGGATCCAGGAAGCGGCGATCTATCTCTCCGACCAGCGGGTCGCCGGCGTGGCCCTCGACATGTCCAGGGTGCACGCCCCCGACCAGACCGAGCCCGGCGATTGGGCGTTCCTCACTTCGGGGGACTCCCTCCAGGTGGTGCTGGAGAGCCAGGAACACTCCGAGCCAGGGACCCCCGGTGCCTTCCGTGGGTGGGGACGGTTGGACTTCCGAGAGCTGCAGTGGCCGGCCCTGACCCTCGACTGGGCCGAGCTGCGCGCGTTCCGGCCGGCTCGCCAAGACGTGCCGGTGTCCTGGACCGTCGTATCCGAGGACGCAGACGTCGAGGGAGAGCTCGCGGTCCAATCCGCCCAGATCCAGGCCGGCCAGGGGCCGGGACCGCTCCTTCCTGTAGAGGCGCTGTTCGTGGTCACGGGGGAGCTCAGGCTCGAGGGTGGTGCCTACCCCGTACGCGGCCTGTTCCGGCTCACCCGCCCGTGAACGACGAGATCCTGCGCATGCTCGTCACGGTGGCCTTCGGCGCCCTCGCGGGGGGGCTGACCAACACGGTGGCCATCTGGATGCTCTTCCACCCCTACGAGCCTCCATCGTTGGGACGGTGGCGGCTGCGCTTCTTCCAGGGCGCCGTGCCCAAGAACCAGCCACGCCTGGCGGCCGCGATCGGACGCACCGTGGGAAACCGGCTCCTCACGGCGGAGGATCTCACGAGAACGTTCACCGATCGGGAGTTCCGGGAGGCGTTCGACCAGCGGCTGGCGATCTTCCTGGACGAGGTGCTTCGCCGCGAGCGAGGGTCCCTCCGCGACCTGATCCCTCCGGCGCTGGCTGCGGAGCTCGAGCCGGTGCTGGCCGAGGTCGTCGACATGTCCATCGCTCGCCTACAGGCCTATCTCGATTCGGATCGGTTCGAGGAGGTCGTGCTCGAGCGGACCGACGCCTTCGTTACGGCCCTGGCGGACGAGCCGATCGGTGGAGTCCTGACGCCCGCCCGAGGCGAAGCCCTCGAGACGGCGGTCCAGGACTGGTTGGTGGGCGCGGTGGAGAGCCCCGACTTCCGTCAGGCGGTGGACGACTACCTCGGGCGTGCAGCCGACAAACTGCTTGCGCCGGGCCGCACGTTCGAGGAGATCCTCCCCCTCGGGCTCGTGGGTGCCGTCGAAAAAGCCATCGCGAGCTATCTGCCCCTGGCGATCGAGAGGCTGGGCAGCCTCCTGGAGGACGGCCGCGCGCGGGCCCGCTTCGAAGCGACGATCCACGACCTGCTCCACCGCTTCCTCCGCGACCTGAAGTTCCATCAGCGCGTGGTGGCCCGCCTGGTGATGACCGAGGAGACCGTCGAGAAGGTTCTCGACACGATCGAGTCGGAGGGTGCCGACCGACTCTCGGAGATCCTGCGGGATCCCGCCGTCCAGGACGCGATGGCGAAGGGCGTGAACGAAGCCATCGTCGACTTCCTGCGTCGCCCCGTCGCCGAGGTGCTCGGCACGCCGGAGGACCCCAGCGTCCTGGAGGCCCGTGGGACGCTCACGGACTGGGTGACCGGGATGGCCCGTGACCCGGCGTCTCGGGACTTCCTGGTGGAAAAGCTCCACTCGGGGCTGGAAAAGGCGGGCGCGCGCACCTGGGGCGAGGTGCTCGAGCGTGTGCCGCCGCAACGGGTCGCCGAATGGATCGTGGCGGCGGCGCGCAGCGAGGCCGCTCAGAAGGCCTACCGCGAGGGAGCTTCGAGGCTCCTCCCGGCGCTTCTCGACCGACCCATCGGGACGCCCGCGAACTGGCTGCCTCCCGGCACGCCGGAGCGACTGGAGCACGCCCTCGGCGATCCGGTGTGGGATTGGCTGCAGACCCAGGTCCCCGACGTCGTCGAGCGGCTGGACGTCGCTCGACGGGTGGAGCAGAAGGTGCTCGACTTCCCCACGCCGAAGATGGAGGAGCTCGTACGCAAGGTCACGGACCGAGAGCTCCGACTGATCGTGCGGCTTGGCTACGTCCTGGGCGCGGTCATCGGAGTGATCCTCCTCGCCGTGCAGGCCATGCTGGGTTAGGAGATCGCTGACGCAAGGGAGTACCCCGCGTGACCACCCGTTTCGCGGCGGTGCCCACGCCTTGGCGCGTGACTCAGCGGTCCTCGGGTGTCTCCATCCTGAAAGCCCGCTTCGGTTGCCGAGTCGCTCCGCGAGCGCTCGCCTTGCGCTGCAGCCAGGCCATAGGTGTGAAGACCCGCTTCACCTTCCGATGACGGCGCATCTCGGAATCGAAGTTCTGCTCCAGGTCTTCGTAGCTCTGGGCGTAGCGCCCGGGCAATCCGAGCCAGATCCCTATGCCCAGAGCGATCACCGCGCCCAGGATCTTCAGGGTCAGCATCCTTGTCCTCCCGTCGGCGTCGCCACGGAATCTACCGCATGGCACACCCGTCGTTCCGGCGCCGTGCGCGACTGCCGGGCGCAGATCTCGCCGGCGCGGCACGTCGGATCGCGGGTGTCAGCCCTTGCCGATCGACTCGAGGGCCAGAAGCACGAGCCCGACCGACAGGATGATGGGCACGGCATTCGTGCCGATCGCCACCATCGCGATGACGGTCCAGAACAACGCATGGGTGAAGAGATACCCTCCGGGCACCAGATCGCGCATGTCGTGTCGTCCTCGGATGATCGGGGCTATGGCCGCGGAAATATGAGGGGGGCGCTCGGCGGTGTCACCCCCGGGTGCATGGGCTCACTCGATGGCCGGATAGCCGCCGTCCTCGAGCCGCTTGCGCGCCTCCGCCAGGTACCCCGGCTCGAGGCGCAGGAGGTTGCTGATCTTCCGCATCAGATAGTCCTCCTTCCCACTCAGGTCGCCGTCCGAGTACACGAGGCCCCACATGATCTCCGCGAGCACCATCTTCTGGCCCAACGAGTAGTTGTCCGCGATCAGGCTCGTGAACTGCCACAGGTCCACCGCCTCGGCGCGGGCCTCCTCCGCGAGGCGGAGAAGCTTCTCGGCCTGCCCCGCGTCGAGGCCGAACTGACGCCGAACCGCGCCGCCCAGGTGGTCCCGCTCTTCCTGGGTGAAGTCCGAGTCCGCGTGGGCCAGCTCCAGGAGCAGGGCACAGGCTGCGAGCCTCAGGTCCGCCCGCGCGGCCTGGGGGTCCGCCTCCGGCTCGGGCATCATGGACGAAGAAAAGAACCTCCTGATCGACTCGAGCATGCGTCCTCTCGCGGTTTTTCGACATCGGCCCTGGGACGAATCGCCGCCCGGTCGGCGCGCGTCAAGAGCGGGCCGCGGGGGGTCACAGCTCCACGGACCGGATCCGCCGGATTCCTGCCCGCAGGGGAAGGACCACCGTGGCCGCGGTGAACAGGGCCGCCCCCGTCACGCCGGACACGAGCGGAAGCCCCTCCGGGCCGGCGTCCCCACCGCCGGCCCCGGCCACCAGGAACCGGTATACGGGCCAGGCCTCGAGGATGACCACGCCGGCCAGGTACAGGACGGCCGCCATCATGAACATGAGTCCGCCGAACGAGGTGGGGATCTCGGCCACGTTCTCGGTCTCGAAGCTCGGGTAGAGGGCCCCGAAGCCCAGCGCCAGCGCGGTCAGGGCGAAGGTGACCCCGACCATGGTGGCCGTGGTGAGCACGAGCATGAACGGGGATACGTCCAGGACCAGGTTGGTCACGACGATGAGGGGTAGCGCCACCAAGAGCAGAGGGATGGTCCCCACCCAATACTTCGCCCAGAAGAGCCGGCGCACGTCGAGGGGCGACGAGCGCAGAAGCCACATCATGCGCCCCTCGAGGGACATCGCCGGAAACACGAAACGGGCGGCGATCGCCGCGACCACGAACCCCGCCAGGCCCAGATTGAGGAAGGATACGACGTTGATCAGGAAGAAGGACACTCGCTCGCCGGTGTACAGCGGCAGCACCGTGATGTTGTACACGTAGACCGCCACCAATACGCCCAGCAGGATGAGCTGAGACCACTGGGTCGTGTCCCGGAAGAAGATGCGAACCTCCTTCGAGACCAGGCCGCGCGTGCTCGGGTGCAGCCCGGCCGTCACACGCTCGAGCAGCTTCGAGCGCCGGCGCTCCGACCTCCTCGCGGCACCCTCCTGCGCCCTCGTGAAACCAGTCGCGAACGCCCTCCCGTGCAGCCAAGCGCCCATCACGAAGAACGCGGCCGCGGTGCTCCAGAGAAGGAAGAACGGGAACGGCTGGAAGGTTCCGTTCAAGTGGGACATGAGCGCGTCGGCCGCCCACTCGCTGGGCAGCCAGGGAGAGGTGGGGGCCCGCAACACGGACATGAAGTCGACCAGGTCCCTGAACTCCTCGGGGCGCACGAGCCGCTCCGGCCGCAGGAAGCGGAACAACGCCACGACGCCCGCGGTGGCAAAGAGCCCGACCAGCGCCAGCAGGTCGCGGGTGCGTCGCGCGGGAAAGACGTTGACCAGGATCAGCGTCGTACCGCCCCCGATCACCGCCGGCAACGCGAGAAAAGGAAGCACCGTGGCCACTGCCAGGGCGTAGTACTGCCACGAGGCGCCGTACACGACCCCGTACGCCACGAGAAGCGGCACGGCCATGAGCGCCACCATCCACGACGAGTCCACCACGGTCTCCACGAGCCGAGCCGCATACAGGCGCAACGGGTCGACGGGCGCGGCAACGAGCAGCTCCAGGTCGTCGGCAAGGAAGTACGTCGACAGCGCGGTGATCACGTTCGACAGGACCAGGATCATCAGGAACGTGAGGAACGCGATACCGAGCAGCTTCGCCGCAAGCAGATTCCCGAGCCCCTGAGTGCCCCTGAAGTACAGGAGCATGCGGAAGATCCCCGCGAAGATGAGCGCCCAGAAGAAGAGTCCGACCAGGCCGAGAAGGAGTGCCTTGTACAGGCGCCCTTCGTCCGTGCGCGCCCTGTTGATACGGGTGCGCAGCTTCGGTCTCAGCAGCCAACGAATGCCCGCGCTGCGCAGGGGAGCGGTCCGATCGGGCGCCGCCACGCCGCTCATGGATCCAGTGCCTCGCGGAGGCTCTCGATGACGTCCGCCATCGCCTCACCGCCGGTCACCTTGAGGAAGATCTCCTCCAGGTGCGCGCCTCCGGCCTGTGCCTGCGCACGAAGCTCGTCCATGCCTCCGAGGGCGATGATGCTCCCTTCGTGGATGATGGCGATGCGGTCGCACAAGGCCTCGGCCACCTCGAGCGTGTGCGTCGAGAGGAAGATCGTGCCGCCCTGGTCGGCGAACGCGCGAAAGAGATCTTTGAGCACGCGTGCCGCACGCGGGTCCAGGCCCACCATGGGCTCGTCGACCACGATCATCTCGGGCTGGTGGATGAGCGCGGACGTGATGAGCAGCTTCTGACGCATCCCGTGCGAGTAGCTCTCGATCAGCTCGTTCTTCCACTCGGAGAGTCGGAAAAGCTCGAGCAGGCGGTCCGCCCGGGACTCGGCCTCCGCGCCGTCCCGCCCCCACAACCCCGCCACGAAGCGCAGGAACTCGCCCCCGGACAGCTTCTCGTACAGGAACGGGCGGTCCGGAATGTAGCCCACCCTGGACTTGGCGCGGGCCGGGCTGTCCAGGAGGTCGTCCCCACCGATGATGATCCTCCCCTCCGAGGGACGGAGCACCCCGGCCACCATCCGGATCGTCGTGGTCTTGCCGGCCCCGTTCGGCCCCAGAAAGCCGAAGATCTCACCGCGGGGCACGTCGAGCGTGACGCCCTTCACCGCCTCGAATCGGCCGTATCGCTTGCGCAGGCCCTCCAGCCGCAGCATGGGCCCGTCACGCTCCTTCGTGGCGGCCGTGGCGGGCGCTCGGGTCTCGATCATCGCAGCTCTCGCTCGGGGATCTCGGCCAGCGGCGCTCAGCGGTCCGCGGCGGGGGCGGAAAGGTCCAGGACCTCGATGTCCAGGTTGCCGATCAGGCGCACGATCTCAACCTGCTGCGCCAGCCCACCCACGACGAAGCGAATGTGGGCCGCGTCGGCCGGAACCTGACCGAAGGTCGGATCCACCGCCACCCATTCGCCCAGCCACACCTCCGGCCACGCGTGATAGAAGAACGACCCGTTCAGGTACACCAAACCCACGGCGGTCCGCGCAGGCAGCCCCAGGGCCCGGGCGAGCGCCACGTACAGCACCGTGTGCTCGTTGCAGTCTCCCCGGCGCGTCTCCAGGACCTGGACGGCATTCGGCACGGAGAACGTCACGGCCTTCGTCAGCATGCCGTACACGACGGTGGTGAGCTGGCGCGCCACCTGCTTCGGATCCTGACGCCACTGGGCTCGGCGGGCGGTCGCCTGCTGTGCGACGTCCAGGATCCGCTGGTCATCGCTCTGGATGAGCGGCTCGGGCTCCAGGGCGTCTCGCAGATCCATGCGGGGGTATGGCAAGCGGTACCCCGGCTCTACCTGGCCCCATGACTCACGCCGCACGGTCAAGGTGTCACCCCGAAGGGTCTGACGTCCGCCTTCGAGCTCGAAGCCCGCCAGGTCGACGCCGGTGAGTCGGAAGCGAAGCTCGTCGTACTGGTCGAGCGCGTCGAGCGCGACATTGCTGCGCACGGCGGTGGAGAAGATCACGTCCCCGGCCAGCGGTGCCGCATCGGCGAGTCGCGCCTCCTCCTGGGCCTGGAGCGCGAGCTCGTATTCTGTCTTCTCCATGGAGAAGCCGAGCGGGCTCACGGCGCGCAGAACGCGGCCGTCCTCGTCCACCCAGCTCTCGACCGAGACTCCCCCGAAGACCTCCACGATCCGCCATGCCGGCACCGAGTCCCACGCGGCGGGCTCCCAGCGCCCCGTGGTCGTGTCCACGCTCGCGCTGTCCGGCACCACCAGGGTGTCGTGCTCCAGGACGCGGATCTCGACGGGCCGCGTGCTCAGGGTCGTGGGGTCGAACACGGGAAGCCGTACGGACCGGCCCACCTCCAGACCCCCACCCATCGCCACCCTCACGGGCACCGCGGAGGAGAACACGGGCGGCTGGGGCAGGCGGAAGGCCAGCTTCTGCTCGCTGCCCGCGGAGCGGATCGTCACGGAGAGCGTCGTATCCGCGCCCAGCTCTCCCGAGGCCTCGAAGCGCCCGACCTCGCTGTCGAGCGAGAACTCGAACGATTGCATGACCAGGGCTGGCGACAGACGGACACGGGTGCGCGCGACGGCGGTACCGGTCTCTCCGAGAGCAGGCAGGCGAAGGCTCATCAGATCCTCCAGCTCGAAGCCACCCGGCACGGTGTCCAGGCGTGACGTGGCCCTGCCCACCGTCGCCCCGCCCATGGTCAGCGTATAGAAGCTCACTCCCGGTGCGAGCGAGAGCGCGGCTTCGGCCAACCGCGCCAGCTCCGGCTGGAAGTACTCGCGACGTGCCTGCCAGGCGACCATCACGAGCCAGCACGCCAGGACCGCGGCGCCGGCCACCCTCCTACCCATGGGAGCGCTCCCGGTCTTCCGCCACCGGCGGATCGGCCTCCGCCTCGTCGACGATCCTCGCGAAGACCTCCGCCTCGTACCCGCTCCGAACGACGATCGCGATCTCGGCCGGCGTCGGACTCCCGACCCAATGCTCGCGCACGACGTCGACGAGCGCTCGAGCCGCCTGTTCGTAGTCCATGGACCCCGCTCCGGTACCCAGCGCCGGTACCGCGAGCGACTTCAGGCCGAATTCCGCGGCGCGTCGAAGCCCGTTGAGCAAGGCGCTTCGGACGGACGACGGCGACTCCGGCTCGTCGGCCGCGGACGTGACCACATGGATCAGGAACGAGGCCGGAAGCTCGCCGGCCGCCGTGATAACCGCGCCGCCGACGGGAATCGCACCCATCTGGTCGAGCCTCTCGGCCACCCGGGTGCCGGCCCCGAGGAGCACGTCGCGCGCAGCCGCCGTGGCCGGGGACAGGTCGGAGCGGACCGCCCTGACCACGCCCTCGCACGGCTGCGTGGCCAGCTCTCCGATGACGACCCGGATCACGCTTTGAGGAACTCCCTGGCCTTCCGGTACATGAGCGAAGCCTCTTCCGGAAGATGCTTCCGGTCGTAGAGGATTCCCAGGGTGTAGAACGCCCTGCCATTGGTGGGCTGCAGGGTCACGGCGTGCTCCAGGGCACGCATGGCTTCTTCGTAGCGGCCGAGGCGGTTGAGCGCCTCCCCACGGTAGAAGAAGGCGTTCCCGTGGTCCCGATCCTGCTCGCAGGCCCAACGGAGCTCGGCCTCCGCCTGCGCGTAGAGCCCCCGGCGGAAGAAGAGGATGCCCAGGCTGGCGTGAACGTCCGAGCTGTCGGGTGCCAAGCGGGCCGCGCGGCGGAGGAAGCTCTCAGCCTCCTCGTAGCGGCCAAGCGCTCCCAACACCGAGCCGAGGTTGTTCAGGACCTCGACGTGCTCCGGCTCGAGCTTGACGGCCGCCTCGAACTGCTCGAGGGCGAGGCCGTGCTGACCCATCGCCTCGAACAGCTCCCCAAGCCCGTTGCGCGCGCCCAGGCTACCCGGGTTGTCCGCCAGGATCGCGCGGTACAGCCTCGACGCCTCGTCGACCCGCCCGGCCTGGATCAGCTCCCTCGCCCTCTCCAGCCGGTCCGGGGGCGTCGAATGTTCCGCCTCCGCCGGACTCACGGATACGAGCTCGAAAACGACCCCCCGGCGGTCCAGCCGGAGGCTGCGCTGTTCCGAGGGTTCCTCTTCGCGATCCTCCTCGGGCTGCAATAGGTCCCCCTGTGTCACGCTCTCGGGTGGGTCCGGGGGTCGGGAGGCGCGTGAGCCGCGCTTCTTCCTCCGTGACATGCTATCCGCGCCGAGACGCCATGGGTCAGTGCCCCCCGTCCTCGTCGGTGTACATCCCGTCGATCACGTCCTTGAACCGCTCCTGGATCACGCGCCGCTTCACCTTGAGCGTGGGTGTGAGGCTCCCGTTTGCGATGGTGAACTCCTCCTCCAGCAGCGCGATCTTCTTGGGGGTCTCATACGAGGCGAGTCCACGTAGGGCCGCCTCGACCTCGTTATCCATGTGGACCCGGACCGCGGGCAAAGCAAGAAGCTCAGCGCGATCCGACCACTGCAGCCCTTTGCCTCGTGCCCATCCCTCGAGGGCGTCGAAGCCGGGGACGATCAGGACGGACGGGAATCGCCGGCGGTCGCCGATCATGACGGCCTGCTCGACGAAGGGGCTCGCCTTGAGCCGGTTCTCGATGGGTTGAGGCGCAACGTTCTTACCGCCGGCGGTGACGATGAGGTCCTTCTTCCGATCCGTGATGCGTAGGAAGCCGTCCTCGTCGAGCTCGCCGATGTCGCCCGTGCGAAACCAACCCTCGTGGTCGATGGCCTCCGCGGTCGCTTCGGGCTTCCCGTGATAACCTTTCATCACCTGTGGACCCCTGACCAGGATCTCTCCGTCGTCGGCGATCCGGATCTCGGTCCCCGGAATCGGCTTCCCGACCGTCCCGATGCGCAAGTGCTCCTGCGTGTTCACGTTGGTCACCGGGCTGGTCTCGGTCAGCCCGTACCCCTCAAGGATCGTCAGTCCGATCGAGTAGAAGAAGCGGTTGAGCGGGGGTGCCAGGGGCGCCGAGCCGCTCACGAAGAAGCGAATGCGCCCGCCGACGGCGCCCCGGACCTTCCTGAACACGAGCCGATCGGCCAGCCTGTATTGAAGCGAGAGCAGCCCCGACGGCGTCCTATGGGAGAGACGGAGACCGGCCATGCGGTCGGCCACGTCCACCGCCCAATCGACCACGAGGCGCTTGACGCCCTTCACGTCCATGACCGCCGCGTGGATCTTCTCGTACACCCGGGGCACGGCGACCCCGACCGTTGGACGCACGAGCTTCATGTCCTCGACCGCGGTGAGCATCGACCGCGCGTGGACGACCGTGCACCGGCGCATGAAGAACAGATAGTCCACCATGCGCTGGAAGATGTGCGACAGGGGAAGGAAGCTTACGGTGGAGTCCCCTTCCCCGATCTCCAGCACCATGCCACTCGCGACCACGTTCGAGCCGACGTTGCCGTGCGTGAGCATGACCCCCTTGGGCTCCCCCGTCGTTCCCGACGTGTACAGAATGGTGGCCACGTCTTCCAGTCGCGCCCTGAGTGCCTCGGAGCGGAAGTCCCCTTCACTCGTCGCTGCCGCGCGCGCCTGCCCGCTTTCCAGGAACGCCCTCCAGCTCGTGGCGAAGTCGGGAAGCTCCGGCGGCGGCTCGAACACCACGGCTCGGACATCCAGCGCCCCCTCCGCACGCGCCTGGGCGATCTTGTCGAGCTGTCCCTGGTCCTGGACGAACGCGAGCCGCGCACCGCTGTCGCGCAGGATGTGGGCCACCTGACCCGCCGGAAGCGTCGGGTAGATCGGCACCACCTCGACCCCAGCGCACAGACAGCCGTAGTCGGCGAGTGCCCACTCCAGCCGGTTGTGCGACATGATGGCCGCCCGTGCGCCTCGACTCAGGCCGGCCTCGACGAGCGCGCCCCCTATCCGGCGCACCTCGTAGAGCACCTCGGCGTAGGACACGTACGTGATCTCGAGCTCCGGGCTGATCCGTCCGAACGCCGCCGCGTCCCCGAAGCGCTCCACGGCCTCCAGGAAGAGCTCCGTGAGCGTTCGCGGCTCGAACTCCCGGGCGTCGGCCGCATAGGTGGGGTTGCTCATGCTGCGTCCTGACTCCTTCGGTGCGACGGTCGCGATCAGATCGGCTCGATGGCGAAATCGAGGTCGAGGTCCGGGGCGAGGGTATGTAAGACGCTGCAGTACTTGTCGCGTGACAGGTCGACCGCACGCTGCACCTTGCCGCGGTCCCGGTCGGAAGGTCCCGCCATCCGGAAGATCATCCGCATCGACAGGAACCGTCGAGGCGGCTCTTCCCGCCGCTCACCCTCTACCACCACCTCGAGCCGGTCGAGCCTGACTCGTGATTTCTCGAGGATCATCACGATGTCCACTCCCATGCATCCGGCCAGGGAAAGCATCAACAGCTGCGTGGGAGAGGGTCCCTCCACGCCGCCGCTCGCCAGCGTGATCTCCGGCCCTCCCTCGGCCCCTCCACGGAAGGCACGCCCCTCGGTCCATCGGATCCGGACCCTAGAAGAGCTCATCCGGTGGCGGCTCGGGTGGGCTCTCGTGTCGTTCCCCGCGGAGCTGGGCGAGCGTCGCCCGCGCGTGGGCGATGTGGTTGGAGGCGGTCTCGGGCGGGGGCGCGTGTGCCAGGAACGCCTCCAGGTGACCGATCGCCTCGTCCGGGAGCCCCGAGCGGAGCAGAATGAAGGCGAGCCCGTAATGCGCACCGGACGCCTCTGGGTCCTTCTGGAGGACGTGCCGGTACGTCTTGGCCGCCTCTTCGGTCATGCCGATGCGGGTGTAGCAGACCGCGATCTGCTGAAGCACCACGGTATCTCCCGGAGCGTCCTTGAGGGCGAGCCGAAAGGACGTCAGGGCGTCGTGGAACTTGCCCTCTCTCAGGAGGTCGACCCCCTCCCGGTAGTAGTCGACCCGGTGCGGGTCGCCGGTCCCGAAGAGCTTGTTCCAGAACGCCATGCGCACGGGGATGGAGTGCCGGGGGCGCGATTGACGCCCCGCCGGGAGCCAACCGAGATCCAAGGAAGGTAGACGACGGCGGGGCCGGGGCGCAATGACGCCGGAGCCCTCAAGCCCTTGCCGCGACGACGGTTCCGGCCTCCGAGGCGAGGATGGCGAGTCCGGCCTCCGAGAGCGTCCCGTCGGCGTCCTCCGGCGCCGACACCACCACCACACGGCCGTGACGAGCCACGACGCGCGCCGCCTCTCGGATCCACGTGGCGCCAAGAGCGCCGTCCACCACGGCGCCGCGCAGCGCCCGACCGGACAACGGTAGCCCGGGGCCTGCCGCCAGTCGGCTGACCCTGGGCGATTCGCGCCATCGGGCGAGATCCTCGTCCACGGCCACGACTTCGATGTCGGGAACCCGGTCGGCGAAGCCGGCCGCATGGCGCGCGGGCTCGCCCACCAGCGCGATCGTGCCCGGCCCCTCGGGGACGCCCACGAGAGCCACGAGCCGTTCGGTCTCGCCCGCGTCCACGTCTCCCGGGGGGCCCGCCCTCCCCCGTGGAAGCTCCCCCCGTGGGGGGGCCCGCAGATCTCCGAACCCATCGCGGATGGGGAAGTTGTCGCGGCAATTGGCGCATCCCAGTCGACCCCGAAGGACGCGGCGCCCCTCCATCTCCTCGGTGAGGACGATCAGGCCGAATTCCGGTCCACAGCGGGGACACGTCAGCCGGTCGGTCAGGAGCAGGTGCACGGAGGCCGGCGGCTCAGGCGGTCGGCGATACCAGGGGAGGCAGGGGAGCGCCCGCCGGGCCGTACTGCGCCCATTGTGTCGGTGTCTCCCAGACGCGGGCGTACAAGAGGCCGGAGCCCAGAGGCTCAGGAAGGCGACCGCGGAGCTCTTCGTAGAACCAGCGGGCCTGGTTCTCGGCGCTGGTCTCCACCCCCTCGAACTCCGGCAGCTCGTTGAGGAGCTGGTGGTCCAGCCGATCGGCCAGGACTCGCAGCTCCCGCTTCAGGTCCACGAAGTCGAAGGCGATCCCGGCCTGATCGAGCTCGGCGGCCTGTACGGCCACGTCCACCACGTACCGGTGACCATGGAGTCGCTCACACTTCCCCTTGTAGTTCACCAGGAAGTGTGCCGAGTCGTAATGGGCCTGAACGGACACGGTGTACACGAAACGTTCGGACATCAGGCACGCTCGATCTGAAGGAGGGGGATCGTCACCGTCGCGGGGCGGGTGGCCAGGAAAAGCACGGCGTCCGCGACGTCCCCCGCGGTGAGCATCCGGCTGCGATCGGGAAGGGACGGGTCTTGATCGGGGTCGAGCTCGTCCCAGAGGTCGGTGTCGGTCGCGGCGGGCTCGAGAAGCGTCGCTCGAACGCCGGTGCCGCGCAGCTCCTCGACGAGGACCTCGTGGAATCCCCGCAGCCCGTACTTCGAAGCCGAGTAGGATGCGTTGCCCGCGAGTGCCCTACGACCCGCCACCGAACCCACGTTGACGATGAGGCCGTCGCCCCGCTCGAGCATCGATGGAAGCAGCGCCCGGACGATCAGGAACGGTCCGCGCAGGTTGACCGAGAGGTGGTCGTCGAAGGAGCCGACGGACTCGTCCACGCACGCGCGCAGGCCGAACGTGCCAGCCGCATTCACCACCAGTGAGGGGGGGCCACCGATCGCCTCCTGCATCGTCTCGAGGGCGTTCCAGACGGCGTCCTCGTCCCTCAGATCCGCCGGGAGTGCGCGCCCCCCGACCCGGGCCGCGACCTCGTTGAGCGCCGCGCTTCCCCGCGCCAGCACCCAGACGTCCGCGCCGGCATCCGCGAGGCGTGTGGCGACCTCCGCGCCGATCCCGCGACTCCCGCCGGTCACCAGCGCGCTCGTCCCGGAGGGGAGTGGGACGCTCATAGCGGGGTGTGCGTGCTGGTGATCAACCGCAGGAACTCCTCCCGGGTGCGCAGGTCCTCGAGAAAAGCGCCGCGCATCGCCGAGGTGACCGTCTTTGAATTCTGCTTCTGCACGCCGCGCATCATCATGCACAGGTGGTATGCCTCGATCACGACCGCCACGCCCTGGGGCAGGATCGTGTCCCAGATGGCCTGGGCGATCTGCTCGGTGAGGCGCTCCTGGACCTGGAAGCGGCGGGAGAACACCTCCACCAAGCGCGCCGCCTTGGAGAGCCCCATGATGCGACCGTCGGGGATGTAGGCGACGTGCGCCTTTCCGAAGAAGGGCAAGAGATGGTGCTCGCAGAGCGAGTACAACTCGATGTCCTTCACCAGCACCATATTGTGGTGCTGCTCCTCGAAGAGCGCGCTCCCGATGGCGTCCGCGGCCGTCATCCGGTATCCCTGCGTCAGGAACCTCATCGAGTCGCGCACGCGCACCGGCGTGCGGCTCATGCCATCGCGCTCCGGATCGTCGCCGCATCGGCGGATGATCTCTGCGACCAACGCCTCGAAGGGGACCGCCGCAAGGTCTTTTCCCTCTTCCGATCGCTCCGTCATGAGCGGTCTCCTCCCGTGTACTCGACCGAGTTCCTCGGTGTCTCGTGCAGCACCACGCGGGCGAGTCGGACGCCATCGGGAAGATGCGTCACGATCCGGTCCCATATCGCGACCACGAGGTTCTCCGTGGTGGGGTTCACTCCGGCCAGCCACTCGACCTCGAGATTCAGATTCCGGTGGTCGACATCCTCCACCACGCGCGACTCGAGCGCGGCGCGCAGCCGCTTGAGGTCCATCACGTACCCCGTCTCCGGGTCGACTTCCCCCTCGACCGTGACCTCCAGCTCGTAGTTGTGACCGTGCCAGTTCGGATTCGCGCAGCTCCCGAATACCTCCTGGTTCCGTTCTTCGGGCCAATCTGGACGGAACAGGCGATGGGCGGCCGAGAAGTGGACGCGCCGGGTGGCGCGGACTCTGGGCATCGGGAGCCTCCGGCAGGGTGGACTCGGCCGGCCCCGCGCCGCCGCGAGCGCGCGCACCGGAGGGGGCCGATTCGGGACACCAGGCTACCCCCCCGAGGGTCCCCGGATCCGCCGGTCGGGGCGCCCCGACGGGTCAGCGGAAACGCGAAAGGGCCGACGTCCCAACGGACGCCGGCCCCCGCTGACGTACCGGAGGGGGTTTATTGAAGCCCGGGAAGTACATCTGGTGACCTCCCCGTGCCTTGCCGCTTTCCCCGCACCGGGGGCCTAGCGTCCAGCCCGGGAGTCAGTCCCGGCTTCAGGAGTGTTGGCTCAATAAATGGGCCCTCCAAGCACGTCTCCCGAATATGGGGGATGCGGAGACGGGGCACCAGCGCGTCGTCGTCGGGGAAGGCCGTCACCAGATGAATGCGTGTGAGTATTTGACCATGATGGCTCGTCCGGACGAGAGCGGGAGTCGGGGGCGATCGAGGACGTCCCGGTCCATGTTCAACCCCTCGTTGTACACGATCCAGAGATCCGTCCCCTCACTGAAGTTGTAGCGAAGGCGGATGTTGAACGTGGTCAGATCCGTGTCGTTGCTGAACTGGGCGAAGGAGCTCAGAGACAGTCTCGTGTCGAAGGCGATCTGGACCTTGAGGCGAGCCAGGTGAGCGGTCGTGGCGAGCCCGCGCCGGGAAAAGGTCAAACGGTTGACCTCGTAGCCCCCGCCCAGCTCGAGGTGGCGCGACGGATTCCACGCGGGGTTGAGCGCCAGGCCGACCCGCCGACCTCCGTAGAAGCTGCCGACGGTCGCGGTGAAGTCTCCGCGGAGCAGGTCGCTACGCGGGAGCTGCAGGCGGGCCTTTCCCTCATGGTACCAGTACTCGCCGGGCGGCACGACCAGGTCCGAGACGTCGAAGGAATCCCGGACGCTTTCGAAGGCGGCGGTCCAGGTGAGCTGCACCTCTGTGGCTCCCTTGGTCTCGATGTGGAGCTCCGGCACGACCGTCCGCGACTCGGCGGACCCATCCTCGGTCCGGATGTAGTGACCGGTGCTCACCCTAAGCGCGGCGCTTCTCAGCGACGAGCTCGCGTCTCGGAACGTCTTGAGCTGCGCGCTACCTCCGAAGTAGCGGTACGCCGTCCGGTTCTGAAAGCCCAGCCGCGGCAGGTAGTCGCCACCCACTCGCATGAACTCACCCGAGTAGGATAGCCCCTCGTCGCGCTGTCTGTCCCACCGGGCCTGCACCAGGCCGGACTCCAGGGCGGACTCTTCGTCGATGGCCTCGTCGAAGGTCTGGGCCCACTTGACGGTCACGTACTCGTCGCCGAAGGGACGGACGACCGCATCGACCCCATACGCCACGTTGTCCTCGCCGTTGGACCCGAGGCGCGACGTCAGCATCCCACCCACGGAGGAGTACGGGTTCAACACCTGCTGATTGAGACGCAACACGCCCATGTTCTCCGAGGAGCGCCCGTCATGGGAGGCCGTCTGCATGTCGAGGAATCCGAAATCGAGTCCCCCCAGACGCCCCACCGCCCTGGCGCCGCCGTAGATGCGGACAATCTCGCCGTCGTCGAGGCCGATGCGCCGGCTATGGAAGAGGCGGTTGCTGAAGCCACCCGTGCCGAACTGGAACGTGGACGCCCGCTCCTGGAAGAACTGCCGCTTCTCCGGAAAGAAAAGGGCGAAGCGCGTGAGGTTGATCTGTTGATCGTCCGCCTCCACCTGGGCGAAGTCCGTGTTGGCGGTCAGATCCAGGGTGAGATTGGACGTCGGGGAGAACCTCAGATCGCCTCCCAGCTCCTTGGTAGGCTCCGAGTCGATGCCCCACCGCCCTCCGAGGCCGTCCGGCCCCTTGAGAACCGGGAACTGGTTCAGGCCGGCCAGGGAATACGGAGTGACGTAGACCGGTTTTGCCTCGTGGACGTCGTGGAGCACGATCCGGCGAGCCTGGCTGGGCTTCGCGAAACCCAGACCGCCCCAGGACGGGTCGATGGCAGGAAACACCTGTCTCTCGTTCCTCCGTGCGATGAAGCGATAGGAGATGAGCCCCATCACCACATCGCCGCCCTGGTCCTGAAACCCGAGGGTGGAGAAGGGGATGCGGAACTCCGCATACCAGCCGTCGTCGTCCTGGGACGTCATGACATCCCAATGGGCGTTCCAGTCGGCGTTCATGGGCATCTCGCCGCCGGTGAACACGGCGTCCCCCGAAACCGTCCGGTCCGTCCGGACTCCCGCGGGGTTGGTGACGAACCACACCGCGGTCTCGTAGTCGTTGTAGCTGTCTACGACCACGGCGAGGAGATCGTCCCCGCTGTAGGCGTCCCGGACCAGCGTGTTCGTCCGGACGCCCGTCGGATCGGAGTCGTACATGCGCCCGGACACGTAGAGGTACCGATCGTCGTGGGCCAGCCGGATCTCGGTGCGCTCACTCAGCTCTCCCCGAAACGTCGGCGAGAACATCGTCATCTCCAGGGGCTCCACGGCGGCCCACGCGGGCTCGTCGACGACGCCGTCGAGCCGGATGGCGCCGCTTAGGCGCGCGATCGGCATCGGCTGTGTCGACCCGTTCTCCTGGGCCCAGGCCGGACCCCCGCACAGCAGGGCAAGGACCGCGAGCGGCGCGCAGGCGAGGAGACGGGCGGACACGATGAGGAGGGAGGCTCCGAGGGGCGGTGGGTGGCGGCAGGAACAATCATCACGACGAGCGCTGCGACGCAACCCAGAGGGCGACCAGGGGTAGATACTCGATCCGGACAAGCGTCCGGACGCCGGGGACGTTTGACATCTTTAGGCTTCGATCCGTACCGTCCAAGCAAGATGAATCCCAACCGAAGGGGAGCTCTGGCGGCTTTCGCCGCTCCGCTGTCCGCGCTCATGCTGCTCCTGAGCGTGGCGGTTCCCCTGCTGGAACGGGCTGACATACGGCACGAAACCGCCGTCGAGAGCCGGCACGATCCCTCCACGTGCCCGGTCGCGCACGACCACACGATCTGCACCCAGGTCGGGGCCAACCACGGGGCGCCGTCGCGCGGTGTCGCCCGTCGGCCCCAGCCGACCTGGTTCGCTTCACCGGCCCCCGGCTCCACGACGCCCTACGGATCGGCTCCGCCAGCCCTTGGGCCACCCTCCCGAGCCCCTCCTGTCTCGACGGCCTGACGCCGTCCACCTGGCCGCGCCGGTCCCCGGCACGGCCGATCGACAAACACCCACGACCGGAGGATAGGCCTCCGATCCGTGGGCTCCCAGGAGGGAGGTCATCGATGCGACACCGCTCGACATTTCGGGTCGTCGGCCTGGTCCTCGTGCTCTGGATCGCAGCGCCGAGCGCACGCGCGTCCGCCCAGCAGACCGCAACGGATTCGTTGCGCATCGAGATTCTGCGACTGGCCGCGCTCGTGGACAGCCTCCGGTCCGAGGTGGACCGGCTTCGCTCCGCCGGAGCCGAGGAGCAGGCGGGTGATGCCCTGGCTCAGCTCCGTGCCGCCGCGGCGGCAGCGGCAGCGACCGCGGGGCCGCCACCCACCGCCACAGACGAGCAGCCCCAGCAGTTCGTGGGACGACAGCGTTCGCTGCAGGCGTTGAACCCCGAGATCAGCATGACGGGTGACCTCTTCGCCAGCCTCGATCCGGACAACACCGATAGCGAGAACTTCATCCCTCGCGAATTCGAGCTCTCCGTGGTGTCCAGCCTCGACCCGTTCTCCAGGGCGAAGGTGTTCATCTCGCGCCACCAGGAAGGCGGAGACCTCGCCCTGTTTCCGGCCGCGGGTGACGCCGGTGGTCCGGAAGAAGCGGGGCACGACGGCGGATTCGCCGTCGAGGAGGGTTATGTCGAGTGGGTGGGCCTTCCGGGTGGCCTCGGACTCAAGCTGGGGCGCTTCTTCCAGCAGTTCGGGCAGCTCAACCGTTGGCACTCCCACGCCCTACCGTTCCAGAACCGCTCGCTTCCCCATCAGGCGTTCATCGGCGAGGAGCAGCTCGCCCAGACCGGCGCGTCCATGCACTGGCTCCTTCCCTTCGGCGGGGGCGTCGGTACCTACGATGCCACCTTCGAGGTCACGACCAGCGACAACGCCAGCCTCTTCGGCAGCTCGGGACGCCCGTCCGTGCTCGGTACGCTGAACGGCTTCTGGCAGCTGTCCGAGGCGACCGACCTCGATCTGGCGCTCAGCTGGGTGAACGGGAGCTACGAGGACGATACGAGCCTCCTGGACCGGAACCTCTACGGCGCCGAGATGTCCTTCACCTGGCGTCCCCCGGCTGCGTCGCTGTACCGGGGTGCCAACGTGCGCGCGGGGGTCATGGTCCTCGACGGGCTCCTGCCCGATGCCACCGGTGCCCCGGGCGTCGATCGAGCCAAGGGATTCTGGTCGATGGCGGAGGTCCGCCTCGATCGGTCCTGGCTGGCAGGGGGCCGCTTCGACTGGGTCGAGAACCCTCTCGACACGAAGGACACGGCCTGGCTGGCAGGACCGACCCTCACCTGGTGGCAGAGCGAGTATGTGCGGGTCCGCGGCGAATACGACCTTCTGGGACAGAGCCGGCTGGACAGGCAGGGGAGGTTCTTTCTCCAGGTGACGCTCGCCATGGGCCCACACAAGCACGAAACGTACTGACCCGAGATGACGACCCTTCCGGCGTGCCTGCCACGCTCCAAGGAGACGGCATGACCATGTTCACCAAGCTACTCAGCGTCGCCCTCCTGACGGTCCACGGCGGAGGCGGTACGGCGCCGGGCGCCGCGCCGCTGCGGGTGGTGGCCACGCTCCCGGTGTACGCGGAGCTCACCCGCGAGATCGGGGGAGCCGAGGTCGAGGTGTCGAGCATCGCCAACCCCAACGAGGATGCACACTTCGTAAGGCCCAAGCCGAGCTTCGCCCTGGACCTCCGCCGGGCGGACGTCTTCGTCACCACGGGGCTCGACCTCGAGCTCTGGGTGCCCACGCTGCTGGACCGAGCAGGGAACACCCAGGTCATCGAGGGTGGTCGGGGTTACATCACGGCCTACACCGGGATCAAGCTCCTCGACATCCCGGTCTCGGCGGACCGATCGGCGGGTGACGTACACATATACGGCAACCCGCACCTCACGACGGACCCGCTGCGGACTCTCCATGTCGCGCGAAACATCACCACCGGCCTGAAGCGGGTCGCGCCGGAACGGGCCGCCGCGTTCGACGCCGGGCTGGCGCGGTTCACCGACCGCATCCACCGGAAGCTCTTCGGCGACCGGCTGGTCGATCTGCTAGGCGGACCGACATTGGAGCAGCTGGCGCTGAACGGGACACTGTTCCAGTTCCTGGACCAGCAGCAGTACGAGGACCACCCGCTCACGGCTCAGCTCGGCGGCTGGCTCCAGCAGGCGGCTCCGTTTCGGGGGAAGGCGATCATCTGCTATCACAAGAACTGGGCGTACTTCGAGGACCGCTTCCAGGTCCACTGCGTGGACTACGTCGAGGCGAAGCCCGGGATACCACCGACGCCCGGGCATGTGGCCCAACTCATAAAACGGATGCAAGATGAGCACATCAACGTGCTCTTCGCGGCTTCGTATTTCGACAAGAACAAGGTCGAGACGGTGGCCAACCGCGGCAGGGCGAAGCTCGTCCAGGTTCCCCTGTCGCCCGGTGCGCGGGCGGGTGTCAACGACTACTTCCAACTCGTCGACACCTGGGTGACCGAGCTGGCGGGTGCCTTCACCGGACGCTGACCTCAGGAAAAGGGGCTGTACGATGCTCGATCTCATGATCCCGCCGGTGGTGGCGGCCCTCGTCATCCTCTCGATCCACGCCTACCTCGGGCTCCACGTCATCGCCCGTGAGGTCATCTTCGTGGACCTCGCCTTCGCGCAGATCGCCGCATTGGGCACGACGATCGCGCTGCTGATGGGGATCGAGCTCGGAACCACCACCTCCCTGGCGTTCGCCCTCGGGGCGACGCTGATCGGCGCTCTGATCTTCAGCTTCACGCGTATGGAGCATTCAGCGGTTCCTCAAGAAGCCATCATCGGCATCGCCTACGTCATGGCCTCGGCCGCCGTGATCCTCCTGGCCGGCATGACCGCCGAAGGCGCCGAGCATATCAAGGAGACCCTCACCGGGACGCTGATCTGGGTCGGGTGGCCGGCAATCGCCAAAATGGCCGTGGTGTACGCGCTGGTCGGCGCATTCCACTTCATCCTCCGACGATACTTCCTGGCGGTGTCCTTCCACCCCGAGAAGGCGGAGAAAGTGCGCCTGTGGGATTTCCTTTTCTACGTCTCGTTCGGGATCGTGATCTCGTTCTCGGTGGAGATCGCCGGCGTCCTCATGGTCTTCAGCTCGCTCGTGGTCCCCGCCGTGGTCGCGTTCTTCTTCACCGACCGCTTCGGCAGCGCCATACTCATCGCCTGGGGCTCGGGCGCAGTCGCCATCGTCGCCGGGATCGGCGCTTCGTTCTACTGGGACCTCGCGACCGGACCGCTCCTGGTCTGCGCCTTCGGTGCCGTCCTTGTGGTCGCCGTGCTGCTCAGGCCGTCCCTGGGCGTCCACCCGGACGCGCGCATCCGGGTCAAAGCGCTGGCGGACGAGCCGGCGGGCGCGGACTGACCGCCGAGGTAATGCCACCAGGGTCCCCGATCAGCCCCGACACGCCCGGAGAAAGGCCAGGTTCACCCGGTCCCCGTCGTCGTCCTTCGGCGTCTCCAGGATCTTTGGCACGGACCGAAGTCGCTCGTCGGTCATGAGCCGCCGGAACGTGCCGGACCCGAGCGTCCCTTCTCCCAGCTTCTCGTGTCGATCGCGGCGGGATCCGAGCGGGTGGCGGGAGTCGTTCAGGTGTAGGAGCCCGAGCACGTCACGTCCCACGACGTCATCGAAGGCCCGCCAGACACCCTCGTAATCCCCAGCGAGGTCGTATCCCGCGGCGAAGGCGTGACACGTGTCGACGCAGACGCCAACGCGCCCACGAACCGTCGAGGGGATCGCCTCGCGTAGCGCTGCCAGGTTCCCGAAGCTCCCGCCCACGCTGGTCCCGGCGCCGGCCGTGAGCTCCAACAGCACCCGGGTCGCGCCAGGCACCTCCCCCAGCACCTCCGCGATTCCCTCCGCGTTTCGAGCCAGCCCTGCCGCGAGGTCTCCGTCCACGGCGTGGCCCGGGTGCGTGACCAGGAAATCCAGCCCCAGGGCCACGCAGCGCTCCAGCTCGGCCCGGAATGCGGTGACCGACCGTCTCCAGAGACGGGTGTCGGGCGACGCCAGGTTGTTGAGATAGGAGTCGTGGGCGCCTGCGACCCGTATGCGATGGGCCTCCCGCTCCGCACGGAAGCGCGCGACCGCCACGCGGTCCAGGACGGGCTCGGCCCAGCGGCTGGGCTGTTTGGTGAAGAGCTGCAGGTTCGCGCCACCGATGGCTCGCGCGCGTGCGGGGGCCCGCCAGACGCCTCCCTCGGCCGACACATGAGCGCCGAGCTCGTCATCGAACCCGATTGGGGAAGCGCGCCCTTGTGGGGACGCCGAACGGCCGGACATGGCCCGGAAGGTGGGAAAAAAGTGCCCGGGCTGGAACCACGTGCAACACGTCGCCGGGTTTTCCCGGTATACCGCAGCGCTCGGGAAAGCCTGATAATGTATTGATGTGAAACACTTTACGTCCGCACCCCCCCCCAGCGGCATCCTGGGCACGGAGCTTGTCGAAGCCCTACTGCAGACGTGCTCTCCCCAGGGTGCGCCAGGCAACGCTCAGGAGACTGAGATGCGAATTGCGGCTGATGGATTCATCGACATCCGGGACGGTAAGCGGGTCAGGACGCCCGGCCTCCACAAGGAGGTGTCGCTGGAGCCCATGCCCGAAGCGGAGGCACTCGCGTTCCTCCTGTCGCACAGCTTTCGGGGACACCGCAGGATGGTCCGGTCCCTGAGCGTGGCCGAGCGGCGTCGAATCCGTCTCGCCTCGTGGGCCGACTCCGTGTCGGAGCGGATGGCACTGGTCGATCGCGTCTGGCGATCGGTCACCGAGCCGGCCGAGTCCCCCGACGAGGGTGAGGGAGCGACGCTACTCCAAGTGGTTCAGGAGGGGAACTGGGCCTATCCGCTGCACGCTGACGGCCCGGTGACGCGCGTCTTGCCAGCAGGGGGTGTCCCCGCATCAGAGGTCAAGGGACGCAAGAAGGACATCTTCCGGCTGGATCGGAAGACGGCTTGAGAACGTAGCGCCGGTCACGGCCGACTCGGTCGGTCGGGGACTCGGCCATGGTGTGCCCACGCCCAGTCCGGGCTGGGCCTCACGCCCTGGGGGGGGCGTGCCAAAGCGGCGGCAGGCTTCGGCCTGCCGTCGCTGTTTTTTTGGGGGTGCCGATCGAGGGCCCGGCTCCGACGTCGGCCGTCCTCGGCGCGCAGCGCGCTGCCTGTGCGGGGCGTGCCGGAAGGGAGGCGTCGACTCCATCCCGCGATGGGGGTGTTCCCGCCCCCGCGTGACGGGCCCTCGCGCCCGGACGGACGGGTCGCAGCGCTCGCACCGGCTTGGCCCCGGGGCTGCCTACGCCGAGGCGGGTCGAAGCATACGCCGGCGCAGCGGTACGACGCCCTGGTGTGCGGACGGACGGGGCCCGGGTGCACGAGGGGCCCGCACGCGAGGCCGGGCCTCACACACGGCTCAGGGACGAAGCCCTGGAAGCCGTGTGCGGGAAGCCCCCATAGGGGGCCGCCCGGGGCCCTTTAGGCCTCAGTGCGCGGGGATCAGCGAAACGACGCGGCGGCTTCCCGGCTCGAGATCACCGACGGGGACCCTCACGCCCCACGGGGTCCCGACGTAGGGCACCGGCTCGCCGTCGACCAGAGGCCCCAGGGCCTCGGCACCCTTGGGGAGCACGAGGTCGACCCACACCCCGGTCAGCGAGCCGCCCACAGAGGCCTGGACGACGACCTCGAAGGCGAGGGCGTCGGGGTCGTCGGGCACCGCGGCCGGCCCCCCGGGCTCGGCGGCGACCACCGACACGGACAGCACGGACCGTTCCCGCCACCAGCGGGCGATGTCACCGGCTGTCGCGACCCACCAGTCACCTTCGGTCGCGGCGGTCTCGATCACGGTCCGGATCGCTGAAAGCCGGGTGTCGACAGAGCCGATGATCTGTGTGTGGGAGGCCACCACGGCCAGGCCACCCATCGAGCGCACCTTTCGCAGACCGTTCAGGTACGCGGTCTCCAGCCGCTCGGCCCGCATGGCGCCTTCCTGCACGAAGACATTGTAGTCGTCCTTGATCAGCCTCGGCAGCACCGCCATTCGTCGCTCGCCGATCGCGTGGATCTCCGGGCTCGCCGAGCGCGCCTCGTTCACGGCCAGCAGATAGGTACCGCCGGCCTCGGACCACGCACGCAGTGTGTTCGCATCGAAGGCCTCCTCCGGGGGTCGAAGCCCATCAGGAGGTATTCCCGTCCAATTCTTGATCTCGCTCCAACCCCGACGCAGGCGCACGGCCTGGTCTCGGTGGGTGAGGCCGGCCACCCGTTGATGGTCCGACGTCTGACTTCCGACCTCGCCGGCGGACCTGAGGGCTTGGGCCAGCCCTACATCGTCGAGCACCATCTGGGAGACCGGGTAGAACGAGCCGCGCACGCCCTGTTCGCGGAGCAGATCCGCCATCGCCCTTGCGTTCTCGTACGCGGCCTCCACGTCCTCCGCGATCACCAGGGCGGCTCGGTGACCTCGCTTGGCCCGCGGCCCATCGAATCCCATTCACCACGAGGCGCTCCAGGTACGCGCTGTCCGCCGGAGTGGCGAACTGACCCAGGCGAAAACCGAACCAGGTGGAGGTTCCGCCGCCCGACGTTCGCGCGGCGAGGGCTGCCACATCGGCGCCGCCCCCGCTTTCGTCGGGCTGCGGGTTCAGGGCCCAGTCGGACCAGTAGACGCGCGCTCCGGCGAGCGTCAGCGCCAGCGACGGCTCAGGCACCAATTCGATGCGCGTTCCAGGATCGAGACCGGGAGACAGGGGCGTTCCCGCCGGCACCACCATGAACAGGGCCTCGCGCACCGGCAGCTCGCGCACGTCGGGCGCCCCCGTCAGCTCGGCCACGGTGCCCCATCCCCTCCACGCGCAGCGCTCGTCCCGAGCCCCGACCGCCCAGTTGCTCACCAGGCTGCCGCCCCGCGACACATGGGCGTGCAACGCCCGCACTTCCTCGGCTGACAGACACGGGGCGTCCGGAACCACCAGAACTTCGTCCGGGGAGACCTGATCGAGCTCCAACGAGTTGGTGGCGACCCGGACCGTGCCGCCAGCGGCGGCGATCAGCTGACGCCAGCGTTCGAGCGAGACCCGGTAATAGTCCCGGTCGGGGTAGAACGCCCGATTGCGCAGCGAGCGAAGCAGCACGGCGTCGAACCGCACGGGCTCATGGCCGGCCGAAAGCGCGGGCTCCGGCAAGGGAAGGGGCCCCGCATCGGCGACCAGGACGGGCGCGAGCTGTCGGACGTCGAGGTTCTCCCACAGGAGCACGGCCGCGGAGACCACGCCTCCCGCGAGTAGCCCGAGGACGAGGATCCCTGCCAGCCAGTGCGTCGCCGCCCGGGCTCGGGGGACCGGATCACGCCTCGGTCGCATGTTCCTCGGCCGAGCTTTCGGCCCTGAGGGGCGCGTACTCTACGAAATAGCGTAGCTCGCCGTCCCCACCCTTCTCTTCCTCGGGCAAGCGAGCGAGGCGCAGCTTGTAGGCTACGTAGGTGATGACGGCGAGCACGATGGTCACGAGAATCGTGACCACCACGATGGTAATCAGCAGGTCGACGACATTCATGGCGAGTCCTCGACTCGATCGGCGGCTAGGTGGTCGCGACCCGTCGGAGCTTCTCCCATCCCATGCCGAGATTGAAGAACTCCTCCAGGGCCGCGAACGTCTTCGCGACGTCCAGGAAAAGGATGAAGAAGAAGCGGTAGATCACCGCGAACGGAACCAACCCCAGCGACTCCTCCTCCATGGATACCGTCACGAAGGCCGCGACCAGATCGAGCAGCGTGAGCAGGATCCACCAGTACAGCAGGAGCTCGCCCGCACCGAACAACAGCGCGACGATGGCGAAGAAGAGGTGGGCGTACACGTTCATGATCGGCCAGAGGACGGCCTCGAAGCCCATCTCGAAAATGGACAGCCAGAGAGGGAAGTCCGGGAACGGCCTCAGGAACAGACCCTTGCGCTTCTTGAGGGACTGGAGGATGCCACGGGTCCAGCGGTACCTCTGCTGGACCAGGTCCAGCCACCGCTCCGGCGCCTCCGTCCAGGCGATAGCGGTGTCCTCGTACACGATCTTCCACCCCGCCGCCACCATCTTCAGCGTGAGGTCCGCATCCTCGGCGAAGGTGTCCGTGTCGTAACCGCCGACTTCCTCGAGGGCCTCTCGCCGGAACAGGCCCACCGGTCCCGGGACGATGTTCACGGCCGCGATGAACCCCTGGGCACGCCTAGGCATGTTGAGCCCCTCGATGTACTCGAGGGCCTGAAGGCTCGTGATGAGCTTTCCGCGGTTGGCCACCTTCACGTTGCCCGCGACCGCACCGACCGACTCGTCCTCCATGAGGCGGACGGCGCGGCGGAGCGTCTGCGGCTCGAGGTGGGAGTCCGCGTCCATGCAGAACACGAAGGGGTAGCGCCCCATCGCGATCCCGGTGTTGAGCGCGGTCGCCTTCCCGCCGTTCCGCTTCGTGAAGACCCTGAAGTCCACCGTTCCATGGGTGCCCTCCCACACGGACGCACGCTCCAGCGTGTCGTCCGTGGAGCCGTCGTCGATCACGACGACCTCGTACTGCGGGTAGTCCAGGCCCACCAGGCTGGCGAGCGCCCCGTCGATCACCTGGCCCTCGTTGTAGGCCGGCACGATGATCGTGATGGGTGGCAGGTCCACGTGGTCCTGTGGCTTGAGCGCGTTCCGCTCTGCATGCTCCAGGTACGCGAACCACAACAGAGAGAAGTACCTGACGAACAAGATCATCAGGAAGATGAGCAGGCTCACCAGGACGATGCGCAGAAGGAGCAGCTGCGTGGCCGGTGGCGCACCGACCGCCCACAGAATGAACGTGATCGTGGCGACGACGAGGAGCTCCACGAGGAGCAAGGACGCGAGGACGCGTGTGCGTCGGCTCATCGCTCGCTCGGCCGCAGGGGATCCACGACCGCGATCCCGAGACGCGCCCCCCAGGCCCGGTACCCGTCGAATCGGCCCTGATAGTAGAAGAGGTCCATGGAGGTGCGCACGCGATCTCCCCGACGGGTGAGGCCGCCCTCGGCCGACAGATGCGGCACGCGCTGCGACTGCTCGGCCGCGCGCTCACCGATCCATGCCAGCGCGGGCCCTACCCTCCCCCGCACTTCCCATCCTGGCGCCACGGACCGGTCCATCTGGGCGTAGGCGCCCACCGCGAAGACCGCCTCGGGGTCCCAGAAGAGCGGACGTCCGTTCGACACGGGCGCAGCGTCCGTGTACGACAGCGCCCGGCCGTTGACACCGAGGGTCACGTCGTCGGTCACGGCGCGCCCCAGGCTGACCCCGCCCTCGAAGCGGAACGCCGACGAGGAGGGCCACAGCGCGGGATCGGACCCGGCGAGACGGGCCCCGTCGGCCGCCAGGGACAAGCTCCAGCGGCTTCCGAGCTGGCGTGCCGCCGTGAGCATGAGGCGGTCCTGGCGAACCGGCAGGAGGAGGCTCGACAGCGTTACGGTCAGGGGATACGCTGGCCCGTGGTCGTACGCCAGGTCCGTTCGGAAACCCAGGAGGTTCGACCACCTCAGAGTCGCTCCCAGGGTGGCGTCCGTACCGGTGGGACGAACCCTCTCCATGCCCAGGCGCAGGCCCGTACGCAGGGTTCCCCACCGCCACCAGCGCGCCAGCTCCACTTCGGCGAACAAGCCTCGCTCCGAGCCGGACGCCCCGTCGATGCCGTTGCCGCGGACGACGCGGGATCCTGCTTTCCCTCCATAGACCCACGCGCCAGTGACCGCGACGGATTCCATCCCCAGGTCCAGGCGGATGAACTCGTCGCTGTCGGAGAACGCATACGCGTCCGTGCCGAGTCGGGGACGCTCGACTTCGTCGATCTGGTGATCGACGTCCGTGCCGAGCGCCTCGAGTCCCTTGAGCGCCTCCGGATTCTCAGGATCCTCGGCGAGGGCCTGCGCGTAGGCATCGGCGGAGAGCACGCGCAGCCCCTCCCAACGATACAAGTCCCCTAGCAACGCCCGAGCCTGTGCGTCGAGCGTGGGATCGAGACGCGCGGAAGGTCCCTGCCCCGGGGGGGCCAAGAGCCCTTCCAACCGGGCCATCGCCTCGGCGTTCCGGCCGGTCCACGCTTCCAGTTGGGCGATCCGGAACGTCAATGCGGGGTCAGCGCCACGGAGGGCCTCGAGCTCCACCAGGGCCTGCCGCGCGCCTTCGAGGTCCTCCACCCGATACTGGAGCACGTCCGCATACGTGCGGAGCAGGGCGGTGTCGCCCGGCTGCTCCGCTACAGCGGCCCGATATCCCTCCGCGGCCCTCGGGACGTCGCCCGCCGCGAGGGCGAGCGCCGCCTCCTCCGCGGTGGTGAGCGGGACGGGCCCGGGCGTGGACCGGGCATCTTCCCTCGGGGGCGTGAGCGCCGCACTCAGGCGCTCCCGAAGCTCGGACGCACCCGCGGCGCCGCTGCCCTCGCGGGGGAGCCCCGCCAGAACGCGTTCGGCTTCGGCCAGGTGTCCCGCCCAGAAGAGAACCTGCGCCAACTCGAGCCGGGCAGCGGCGTCCTCGGGGTCGGCAGCGACGATGTCCCGGAGGATCTCGGCCGCCTCCTCGTAACGCTCGGCCCAAGCGAGGGCCCTCGCCGCTTCGCGCGCGAGCTCCAGGTCGTCGGGATCCGCCCCCATCAGCACGCCGTACTGGCGGAGCGCTTCATCGATCCGGCCCTGGTCCCGGAGCGCGCGGGCGTAGAGCAGCCGCAGCTCGGGCTCGTCTCGCTGCGTGAGCAGGGCCCGGTACGCCGCCGTGGCTTCTTCGTGGCCTCCGGCGCGGTCCAGGGTGATCGCCTGCTCCCTGCGTACGGACCGATCCGACGGGTGTTGCTGCAGATAGGACTCGAAGAGGGGAAGGGCCGCCTGGTACCGAGCGCTCTCGAGGAGGGGCATGACCTCGCTCCAGAAGCGCTCGGCGGGGCCGATCGGAACGGGTCCCGGCTCCATACGTGGCACGACGGCGATCCGTCGCAACTCCAGGGTCGGGGTGAAGGACGGTGCCGTCGTGGGGAAGTTGACCCCCGACTCACGGAGGCCCGTGTGCAGCACGTAGCGGCGCGGCAGCACGACCAGAACGAGCACGAGGGTCAGGCCTCCGAGGAGACCTGCCATCGTCATGAAGCCAACTGCGTAGCGCGTCGAGTTCGCGCGTGCGTCAGACCGCCTTCGCACCGCCGCCCCCCGGGGCCCTCGCCGACTCCGCGACCGTCACGCCGACGTCCACGGACGCGAGCCGGAGGATCCCCAGCCGGTCCCCGGGGTGCGAATACACCTCGGTCAGAAGGCCGGCTTCCGCGGATCCGGCTGCCGCGAGGCGACCGCGAACCCGCTCGGCGAAGGCTCGTGCAGCCTCTCTCCGAGCCCCCTGGAGCAGGACGAGGAAACCGGTCTGACCCGGCACGACCAGGTCTCCCTGGTCGGAGCGGATCTCGTCGGCGAGGTACCGACTGAGCTCGCGGTCGCTCCCACCTGGCCGTGTCACGCGCAGCACCGTGAGAACGGAGTAGAACGGGTCTCCGAGCCGCTTCTCGACCTCGCCCCGGAACACCGAACGGTCCACCGAGCCCCCCACGGGCCGCTGGGGCCGCCGCGACGCTTCTTCCGGGGTCGGTGCCGGCTTGCCGCCGCTCTCGGCCGCCTGCCTGATGCGCACGGCCAGCTCGCGAACGTCCACTCCGGCGCTGAGGCAGTCGTCGGCCCCCGCTTCGAGGATGTCTACGCGATCCGTCGAGCGGATGGCATCGTCGAAGGCCGCGATGATGGGAGACCCGGTCAGCGGCCTCATCGCACGGCTGGCGCGGACGACCTCCGGAACCCGCTCGCGCGGGGCGTAGATCAACACGCACCCGAAGCCGGCTCCGCTCTGAAGCGCCGAAACGCCGTCGAGCGCCTCGCGCACGACGTCGGTGGTGAAGATCTTGCAAGCCCACTCCTCGAGGGGCTGCTGAGGCTCGTCGCCCAGGTCGACCAGAAGCAGCCTGCTCCCGTGGCCCATGCTCCGGTCTGCACGCCTCCGGGACAGGCCCACCTCGGGAGCGACGAGGCCTCGACCGGCCACGAGCTGGAGCGTGACCTGCTCGGGACCCTCGCGCCCGTGGCGCGCATGCCGGAGGTCGACGTGGTAGACGCCGTCCGGACCGTGATCCAGCAGGAGAACTCCATCCGTCACCTGCGTGAGCCACTCTGCCGAAGCAGGAAGCTCGAGCCCGTCGATGGCCAGCGTCACGAAGACCGACGCCCGCTGGCGCCGTGCCCATTCCACGAAGGCCCGGCCGAGCAGGGTGCGCGCACCGCCCTGTATGAACAGTCCCCCCGGATCAACGACGATGCGATCGAGCCCCTTGGGCGCGAGGGCGTCCAGCTCCTCCAGGACGTCCTCCGGCTCCGCGGAACGCAGCACACGGAGCTCGAAATCGTCACGGAACCCGAGGATCCGCAGTGCCCCGCTCTCGTAGGCCGGACGGAGCTCGAGGCCCCAGGCCGCCGCCACGTCCAGGATGTCCGATGCGACGGCGTTCGTGACCAGCAGTACGCGCTGGCCCACCGACACCCCCGCGGCGGCGAACTGCAGGCCGGCCACGAGCTTCGCCGGACCGGGCGGGCCCGCCAGCACATGGAACGAGCCCGGTCCGAGACCGTTGGTACGCTCGTCAAGCGGCGAAATGCCCCACCCAGGAGCGGCAACAGCCAAAGGAGTCGTGTCCGCTCCCTCGATTGAAGTCAACGCTTCTTTCACGGCTGCGTCCTGCCTGGCCCCGACCTCGGACCCGGAAGATTGAAAGTTATCGAAAGAAAGTGCGAAGGGTCTTGCCTCGACCCGTTGCGCCACAACCTAAACGAGGCCCTCCTAGAAAGGGAATACATTTGTTTCCGCTGTCCTGGACCCGGCTCTGCCGTGACCGCCTGGGGGGCCGGCTCACGGCGGGGGCATCAGAGTCGGTTGTCGGCCCCCTCCGGCAGGAGGCGGCCTGGCGAACGCCGATCCAATCGATCAGTTTCCGTGCCGTGCCCGGCTCGTATTCTCAAGATGTTTGTGTACAATGACTTAGACCTCCAAGCACCCGATCGCGCTGTAATGGGGTGATGCACGCTGCGCGGGAGGGCCCAAGGGCGCTGCAATGGTTCGTGCCAGGTCGTCTCCGCACTGTGGCGCCGGCACCACAGGGTCCCGGATGGCTTCTCGTGCCGCCTTCGGCGTCCTGTCGGGAGGACACGGTCGAGACACCCACCGTCCGCCACTCAGGACGGGATCGTCACCTCGAGCAGCAGAGGGCATTCGCACAACCTCATGTATCCGAACACGTTGGAACACCCGATACCCCAGACGTAGCACCGGCACGCCGCTTGCCTCCCTGACGAGGGTCGGTCGGTCGGGATCTTCGGCGGAGGTGGTGTGATGATGGCGCTCTCGAGGTGGTCAATCGTTTCCGGGGAGGGCTCCCGATTGCGGGCGCTCACCACGATCGTGCTCGTGATCGTGGCCATCGCCCTGATGGCATCTCGGTCCTTCGCTCAGGAGCGGCCGGAGTCCCGCTCCTTCGACCTCGTGGGCCACGTCCTGGATGAGGGTGGACGCCCGCTGGCGGGGGCGTTCGTCGCCCTCGCAGGCTCGGATTGGGGCTCGCTGACCAACGAGGACGGACGCTTTCTGATCCCCGACGTGTTCGAGGGGACCGTAGAGCTTCGCGCCGAGCAGCTCGGCTACGAAACGCTGGAGTGGCGCGGCTACGTGCAGGTCCAGGAGCCGGTGGAGCTTCGGCTGAGTGCCCGGGCGATCGTGTTGGAGGGGCTGAACGTGGTGACCGACCGCTTCAGGGCCCGCCGCAACGGGACGGCCACCAGCGTGCGTTGGTTCGACCGGACGGCTCTCGCCACCTCCGTGCAGAACACGGCGCTGGACTTCGTCACCACGCGAGCCGGGCTGACCCGATACTCATGCAACGGGCGCTACTCGACATCGTGCCTGATGGTACGTGGGCGGCTGGCCGAGCCGATCGTGTACGTGGACGAGGTTCCCGTGATCGGGGGCATGGAGTACCTCGAAGCGATCCAACCCCACGAGCTCTACATGATCGAGGTGTACGGTGCCGGCCGGCACATCAGGGCCTACACGCCCCAGTTCATGGAGCGGGCCGCCAAGCAGCGGCTCCACCCGATCGCGCTCCTGTTCTGATCGCCCGGAGCCGGGGCTTCATTCGGGAAGCCCCGGCTCCGTCATTCCCCGGACGTCGAGGGCCGAATCCACCTGGTCAGGGGGTAGAAGCCCTTCCCGCAGAACGATTTCCCGCACGCTCTTCCGCTCCTTCGCCGCGGCCTTGGCGACCTCTGCGGCCTTGTCGTACCCCACGTACGGATTGAGCGCGGTGGCGATGGATGGGTTCAGCTCCAGAAGCTCTCGGCAGCGCGCCTCGTTCGCCTCGATCCCGACGACACACTTGTCGGCGAATGCCCGTGCGGCGCTCGCCAGCAAGGTGATCGACTCGAGCAGCGCCTGAGCCAGCACCGGCATCATGACGTTGAGCTCGAAGTTGCCGCGGCTGCCCGCGAGGGTGACCGTCGTGTGGTTCCCCATGACGCGGGCGCTCACCATCATGACGGCCTCGGACATGACGGGGTTGACCTTCCCCGGCATGATGGACGAGCCCGGCTGGATGGCGGGAATCCGGATCTCGAAGATACCGGACGTGGGCCCGCTCCCCAGCCAGCGGACGTCGTCGGCGATCTTCATGAGGCTCGTGGCCACGGTATTGAGCGCACCGGACGCGCTGACGGCCGCGTCCTTCCCCCCCTGCGCCTCGAAATGGTCGTCGGCCTCCCGGAACGCGATGCCGGTGAGGGCCGAGACGTGGCCGATCGCACGTCCGGCGAATTCCGGGTGCGTGTTGATGCCCGTGCCGGTCGCCGTACCGCCCAAAGCCAGCTCTTCGAGCTCCGCAGAGGCACGCCGCACACGCTCGATCCCCTTCTGGACCTGGGTCGCGTAGCCTCGGAACTCCTGCCCCAGACGGACCGGTGTGGCATCCATCAGGTGCGTTCTACCGGACTTCACGATGCCGTCGAACGCGATCGCTTTCTCTGCCAGGGCCCCGCGAAGGTGCTCGAGGGCCGGTAACAGCTCCTTCTCGATGGCCACCCGCGCGGCGACGTGGATGGCGGTCGGAATCACGTCGTTCGATGACTGGGCGAAGTTGACGTGATCATTGGGGTGCACCTTCGATCCGAGGATCTGCGTGGCACGGTTCCCGACGACCTCGTTGGCGTTCATGTTGGTCGACGTCCCGGAACCCGTCTGGTAGACGTCGAGGACGAACTGGTCGTCCCACCTGCCCTGCGCGACCTCGGTGGCCGCCTGTACCACTGCGTCGGCGATCTCGGCATCGACTTGGCCCATGTCCCGGTTCGCGAGGGCGGCCGCCTGCTTGATGATGCCCAGCGCCTCGATGAAACGCCGACCGAATCGCTGGCCGCTGATGGGGAAGTTCTCGACGGCGCGCTGCGTCTGTGGGCCGTAGAGGGCGTCGGCTGGGACCTTCATCTCACCGAGCGAGTCCTTCTCGATCCGATAGCGGTCCGACATCTCGGGGCGTCTCCAGGGAGGGTCGCTTCTAGTGAGGTCGACAGGCCGAACGGGACGGCCCGGCCTGAATCTACCGGAGGCCCGGAGGGGGTAAAGGCACTCGGCCAAGACCCTCACCCCACCACCACGCCGTGATCTCGAGTGATGGTGGACTGCGGCGGACGGCTAGGAGTGACCTGCGCCGACGATCCAGTCCCTGAGCTCCCGCTCGTACTGGCGGGTCGTAATCAACGTGAGCACGTCACCGGGCTCGACCCTGGTGAATCCGCGCGGCACCACCACCCGATCCCCCCGCCGAAGAAGGGCGATCAGGGCGTGCTCCGGGACACGGATCTCTCGGATGGCGTGGTTGCACACGCCGTCGTGCTCAGGCATGACCTGCATGTCGAAGTGGATCGACTCGAAGCGACTCCCCGGAGGAAGGGCGTCAGACCTCTCGACCAGGCGCTGATGCTCGTCGGAAAGCTCCTTGAAGGCCCACATCATCTCGGTGCGACGGAGCACGCCCGTGACGCGCCCAGGGTCACGCGGGTCCACCACGGGGATCTGGTACACGTCCCGATCGGTGAAGCGGCGGAAGGCGTGGCGCAGGGTCTCGTCGTGCGCGCAGGTCACCACGTTCGCGGTCATGACGTCGCGCACGGTCCGTCCGGCCAGGTCGCCTTCCACGATCGCACGCTCCAGGTCGGTCAACGCGACCATCCCGGCCAGACGCCCCTCCCCGTCCGTCACCACCCAGCTCCGGCTCCGGTCCTCACGCGCCCGGTCAGCCAGAGAGTCCAGGCTGTCGTCGACCGCGGCCATCGGCACGTCCTCGCTCATCGCGTCCGCCACGAGCAGGATGTCCAAGGTCCCGAGCTCGGCGCGGGGACGCGCGAGGGCGCCGCGCCGCCGCAGCTTGATCGAGTAGATGGAGTCCGGATCGATGCGAGACGCGATGAGCTGGGCGAGCACCACCGAGAACATCAGGGGCAGGATGATCCGGTAGTTGTCGGTCATCTCGAACAGGATGATGATCGCCGTCATGGGCGCATGTGCCGACGCGCCGAACACCGCCGCCGCCCCGACCAGCGCGTACGCCCCCGGCGACGCGGCGATCCCGGGCAACCAAGCGTCGGCGATGGTGCCGAAGGCGCCCCCGGTCATGGCCCCGATGAAGAGCGCCGGCGCGAAAACACCTCCGGACCCCCCGGCGCCCAAGGTCACCGACGTCGCCAGGATCTTCATGAACGCCAGGGCGAACATCAGGCGCGCCGTGAGCTCCCCCGCCATGGCGAGCTCCACGCCCTCGTGGCCGACCCCGAAGAGGTGGGTGCTCCCGAACGTACCGAGCAAGCCGACCACGAGGCCGCCGGCCACGGCCTTGAACCAGGTGCTCGCCTCCCAGCGATCGAACCAATCCTCGATGCCGTAGACCGAGCGGACGTAAAGGAGCGAGACCACGCCGGTGATCCCCCCCAGAAGCACGTAGAGGCCCAGCTCCCAGTTGCTCAGGAACTCGAATTGCTCGACCAGCCTGAAGGCCGGTTCCGTGCCGAGCGCGGACTGGGCGACCGCAGTGGCGCTCACCGAGGCGACCACCACGAGGCCGAACGAGCGGGCGGCGAAGCTCCCGAGGATGACCTCGAGCGCGAAGAGGACCCCCGCGATCGGCGCATTGAAGGTGGCCCCGATCGCCCCCGCGGCCCCCGCCGCCACCATCAGCTTCACCTCCTCCGCACCCATTCCCGCCGCTTGTGCCACCGCGGAGCCGAGGGACGATCCGATCTGAACGATCGGGCCCTCGCGGCCCACCGAGCCCCCCGAGCCGATGGACAGCGCACTGGCGACCGCCTTGGCGAACGCCACCCGGGGTCGAATCCGGCCTCCGCGCATGCGGACCGCGAACTGGACCTCGGGAACCCCGTGGCCCTTGGCCTCGGGCGCCCAGCGCTTCACCATCTCGGCGACGATCACCATGCCCACCGCCGGCGCCGTGACGGTGACGACCCACGGGGGAATGGGGAGGCCCAGGTCGGGCCCGAGCTGCGTGCCCTCGTCGAAGAAGACCCACTGGACGGCCCTGATCATCCAGCGTAGGACGATCGCCCCGACCCCGGACAGCACACCCACTGCCACGGCCATCGTCAGGGGGCCCAGGGTGGTCGAGCGCTGTACGCGCAGGCGCAGGTCCCGGAGGGCGCCGGAAACGCTCACGCGGAAGCGGGCATCCACGGGTAGCTCGGAGACCCGGTCAACCCCGTTTCGGCTGGCTGGGACGCATCTCGACGCGGCTCACGTGCGCCTCCTTCGGATACGACAAGAGCTGCAGGACGGCCAAGGCACAGTCGTCGGCCTCGAGCCGCCAGGTTCGCTCCTCGGCCGGGGTGCGCCCGGCGAAATGGGTGTCCACGCTTCCCGGCATCACGATGCTCACGCGAATGTCGGCGTAGCGCACGTCCAGCATGGTCGCCTCGGTCATCCCCAGGAGCCCGAACTTGGAGGCGTTGTAGCCGGTCCCGCCCGCGAACGCGTTGCGGCTGGCCAGGGAGCCCACGTTGATGATCCACCCGTCGCCCGTACGGCTCAGGTGCGGAACCGCCGCCTTGGTGCAGTAGAAGACCCCACCGAGATTCACGTCGATCTGCATTCGCCACTCGTCGACCGTCAACTCCGTCAGCGGCTTGATGATCCCGATGCCCGCGTTGTTCACCAGGATGTCCAGCCTCCCCAGGCGCGATACGGTCTGCTCCACCATCGCCCGGCAGGCATCGGGATCCCGGACGTCGCACACCGCCCCCATCACGGTGCCCGCCCCCGTCCCCGAGAGTCGAGCGACGACCTCGTCCACGGTGGCGGGCGTCCGCGACGAGACCATCACGGACGCATTCGCGCGGGCGAGGTGCTCCGCGATCGCCCGCCCGATCCCCTTGGTGCTACCCGTGACGATGGCGACCTTGCCGGTCAGATCCGGCATCGCGACCTCTCTTGTTCCGGTGATCCGCATCCGCTGGACGGACGACAGCCGTATGAGTGTTCCATGAGCGATACCGAATATCAACGGGTGGCCCTGGTTACAGGAGGGGCCGTGCGCGTCGGCCGCGCCGTCTCCCTGGCCCTCGCTGAAGCCGGGTTCGACATGGCCGTGCACTACCACTCGTCCGCCGACGGGGCCGAGGCGGTGAGGGCCCGGGTCGAGCAGCTGGGACGTTCCTGTCATCTGGTCCGAGGGGATCTATCGCATCCCGAGGGGCCAGAGCGGATCGTGTCCGAGATCGACGGTCACTACGGGAGGCTCGACCTGGTCGTCAACAGCGCCGCCGGCTTCGACGAACACCCCCTCGAAGCGGTGGACGCCACGGTTTGGGACCGGGTGATGAACCTGAACGTCCGCGCGCCGCACCTGTTGGTGCGGGCCGCGGCGCCGTTGCTCCGATCCGGCCGGGGCGCCGTGGTCAACATCCTGGATCTGTCGGCGTTCCAGCCCTGGACGGAGCACCCCGCGCACGCCGTCTCGAAGGCCGCGCTCGCCCACCTCACTCGGGTCCAGGCGAGGGCGCTGGCACCTGAGGTGCGGGTGAATGCGATCGCGCCCGGCGCGGTCCTCCCCCCGGACGACTACCCGCCCGAACGCCTGGACGCGCTCCGCGTGAGAACCCCGTTGGGCCGCCTGGGGACCCCGGAGGACGTCGCGCGCACCGTCCTGTTCCTTGCCGATTCACCGTTCGTGACGGGGCAGGTGGTCGCTGTGGACGGGGGCCGGCTGTTGGGCCCCCAGGGCCCGCCTTCCCACGCCTCGTGAGCGCTGCGGACCCGAGCCGGCTACTTGGTCAGTGCCCGGCCGCCGTCGCCGCCGCCGCTGCGATACCCCCGTGGGCCAGCCAGCGCTCTGCATCCAACGCCGCCATGCAGCCCGTACCGGCGGCGGAGACAGCCTGGCGATAGTAGTCGTCCATGACGTCCCCGCAGGCGAAGACCCCGGGTACCGAGGTGTGGGTGCGCCACGGTACCGGCATCTCGACATACCCGTTGTCCTTGAGCCTGACCTTTCCCTCGAGAAACCCGGTGTTGGGGGTGTGTCCGATGGCCACGAAGAGCCCGGACACCGCCAGCTCGCTCTTTTCGCCGGTGACCGTGTCCTGAAGGAGGAGCCCCGTGATCTCCCCTTCGCCGAGCACTTCGAGGACGACCTTGTTCCAGGCGACCCGGATCTTCGGGTTGGCCAGTGCCCGATCCGCCATGATTCTCGACGCGCGCAGCTCGTCCCGCCGGTGCACGACGACCACTTCGCGGGCGAACTTGGTCAGGTACAGGGCGTCCTCCATCGCGGAATCCCCTCCGCCGACGACGGCGAGGACCCTGTCTCGGAAGGCGGGCAGCGCGCCGTCGCACACCGCGCACGCACTCACCCCGCCCCCGGATTGGGCCAGCCGCTCCTCGTTGGGCAGACCGATCCACTTGGCGTTGGCTCCGGTGGCCAGGATGACCGCCTCGGTGCGCACCTCACGCCCCTGGCTGGAGCGCAGCACCAACGGACGCTGCTCGAAGTCGACGTCGACGATGTCTTCCGTGAGGATGCGCGTGCCGAACCGCTCGGCCTGCGCGCGCATCTCCATCATGAGCTCCTGGCCCGTGACCCCGTCCCGGAAGCCCGGATAGTTCTCGACCTCGGTGGTGAACATGAGCTGGCCACCCGGGATCATGGTCCTGCTCCCCGCCCCCTCGAAGACCAGGGGCTTCAGGCTGGCGCGGGCCGCGTAGATCGCCGCCGTCCAGCCGGCCGGGCCCGATCCGATGATGACCACCTGCTCCAGGTCTCGAGGGGAGTTGTCCTTCATCGCAACCTCACTTGTCCTTGAAGATCTTCATGTTCGTGGAGTGGCCCGGATTGACGCGCGCCTTCGGATCCACGAAGTGCACCGCGTTGTTGACGGCCACCGCCGCCTCGGCGAAGCCCGTAGCGATGAGGTCGAGCTTCCCCTCGTAGTCCACGATGTCCCCGGCTGCGAAGATGCCCGGGACGTTCGTCTCCATGAGCGCATTGACCTTCACTCGATTCTTCGTGATCTCGACACCCCAGTGTTGGATGGGTCCCAGGTCGGGCTTGAAGCCAAGGAAGGAAAGCACCGCGTCGCACTCGATGCAGGTTTCCTCGTCGGTCCGGTTGTCGAAGATCGTCGTACGCTCCACTACCTCGGTACCCTCGATGTTCCGCACCTCGTGGAAGGTGCGCAGCTCGATCTCGCCGGCCTCCGACGCAGCCTGCACACTGTTCACGGTCGCCTGGTGCGCCCGCCACCCGTCCCGACGGTGGACCAGAACCAGCCGGTCGGTCATGTCTTTGAGGATCAACGCCCAGTCGAGGGCGGAGTCCCCTCCACCCACGATGACGACCCTCGCGCCCCGGTATCGCTCGGGGTCCTTCACCGCATACTCGACGCCCCTACGCAGGAACTCGTCGTAGCCCGGTACGTCCAACCGCATGGGCTCGAAGGCACCCTTGCCCCCGGCGATCACCAGCGCCTTGGTCAGGTACTGGGCCGAGGCGCCGCGAAGCCGAAAATGCCCACCCTCCCAATGGACCTCCTCCACCTGCTCGTCCAGCACCAGGTCGGGCTGGAACTGCATGGCCTGGGCGACCAGGTTCTTCGAAAGGTCCTTCGCCAGGATCTTCGGGAAGCCACCGACGTCGAAGATGTCCTTCTCGGGGTAGAGCGCCGTCAGCTGGCCGCCCAGCTCAGGGAGCGAGTCGATGATGCGGGTGCTGCACCCGCGCATGCCCGCGTAGAAAGCGCCGAAGAGCCCGGTCGGCCCGCCGCCGATGATCGTGATATCCCGGATTTCGTTCGCCATCGGGTTCCGTGGAGATTCGCCGAGAACGGGGTATCGGGGCGTCCGGCCGCCCCGGGGAGGCCATATAGTCTAACCAATCAACCCGTTTCGGTCCCCGGGCCTGCCTCCACGCCCAGATAGGTCCGCGAAACCTTGTATCGGGCCAGGGCCCGCTCCACGAGGAGCTTCACGCCCACGGCGCCCGGAACCCCGATCAGAAGTCCCACGAAGCCGAAGAAGAAGCCGCTCAGAGCCAGCGCCAACACGACCCACACGGGGTGGAGTCCCACCGAGTCCCCGACCACCCGGGGGCTGATGACCGAGCCCTCCAACCCCTGGGCGACCCCGTACACGACCACGACCTTGAGGAGCGACACCCCCACGCTCCCGCTCACCAGCGCGATGAACAGGGCGGGCACCAGACTGAGCACGAGGCCGAGGTAGGGCACCACGCTGAACACGGCCACCAGGAGGCCCAGGGTCCCCGCGTAGGGGAAGCGCGCCAGCCACAGGCCGAGCCCGGTGATGGCCCCGATCGCGATCGCGACCGTGATCTGGCCGCGCAGGTACCGGCCGAGCAGCCGGTCGTACTCCCTGAAGTACGCGACGACTCCGTCGCGTCGCGGCCTGGGCACCAGATCACCCGCACCCCGCACGATCCCGTCCCAGTCCCGCAGGAGGTAGAATGTGAGGGCCGGCGTGAGGACCACGTACCCCAGCACGGACAGGATGGAGCCGACCCCCCGGCCGAGCCCGAGCACGCCGGTCCAGAGCTGCTGGGCCAGCGCGGATCGCCGCTCCTCGAGGAATGCGACGACGGCAGCCGAATCCACCGCGCGCAGCCGAGCCACGAGCTCCCGCTCATCGAGGATCGGCAGGTCGATGCGCAGCAGGCGCTGTTGGCCTACCTCCACCCAATCGGCGACGCGCTGGAAGAACACCGGGATACGCTGCACCATCGTGCCCAGCTGCTCGACCGCCGCGGGGATCGCGAGCAGGAGGAGCGCCGCCAGAAGCGCAAGCGCGGGAAGGGTGAGGACCGCGATGGCCACCGGGCGCGGGAGGCGCCGCCGTTGCAGCGCGTCCACCATCGGGTCGAGCAGGTAGGCGAGCACCACCGACAGCACGAACGGTGCGAGCAACGACCCGGTGGCCCTCAGCATCCAGAACAGGGTCAGCAGGCCTGTGGTGACGAGCAGGGCCCCATGCCCCGGTCTCCCGCGAAACGGAAGCAGGACCGCCCACAACACCACGAAGAGCAGGAACGGGTTCAGGACCCCCCGGACCGAGTAGAGCAAGAACACCAGCACCGCAAGCGCAGTGATCGCCTCGAGCCCGCGCCAGGCGACGATGTCGGCGCGTTCGCCCCCTCCGCCCCGCGGGCCGGTCGGGCTCGCTTCGTCCCGCCCGCTCACGGAGCCTGCCCCCCTTCGTCTGCGAGGACTTCGCGGGCTACCCGAACGACCTCGCGCGCGTTGTCGTAAGTGATGCGGGCCTCCGCCTCGGGCAGGGTGAGCCACACGCACTCGCTGATGCCCTCCGCGAGCTCGGGGACCGCGTCGCCCTCCGTCGACCGCATCAGATAGAAGGCGCAGAACTTGTGGACCAGCTCGTCTCGGGCCCGGAAATACCAGTCGATGGTCGCCAGCTCGGGCCCCAGCGTCAGGTCCGCCAGGCCGGTCTCCTCCGCCACCTCCCGGAGCGCCGCGTCGCCGCTCTGCTCACCAGACTCCAGGTGCCCCTTGGGCAGTCCCCAGTTCTGGTACGGGTCCCTGATCAGGAGGACGTGGACGGTCCCGTCGATCGTGCGTACCACGACGCCGCCCGCACTTCGCTCGACCTTCGCCCGCCCCCGCCCCGCCACGCGCTCGGCCCCCGCCTAGAAGATCGAGAGGCGCACGTAACGCCTCGGGTTCTCGCGGAGGTCCTGCAACAAGAGGTCGAGCTGGCCCAGGACGCCCTCGGCCCGGACGGCGAATGTGGTGTCGGCGAACAGGCGCCCCAGGGTCCCCTCGCCCGCCTCGACCCGCGCACTCAGGCGGTCCAGCCGTGCAAGCGTCGAGTCGGCACGGCCCATCGTCGTCGCGAAGTTGTCCGACGAGCCCGCGAGGTCCTCGGCGATGTCCTGGATGTGTCCCGAGGCCAGGCGAACGTTCGTGACGATCGAGTCGATCTGCACATCGGTGAGCAGCTCCTCGATCCGCTCGAAGGAGCGCCGTGCGACCCGGGTCGCGAGCTCGATCTCGGTCAGCGCGCTGTCGGCGCTCGACGTGACGCTGAGCGCGATCGCGGACTGCTGGTCGACCAGGCGACGAAGATCGTCGCTCAGCACGCCGAAGTTCTCGATGGCACGCGCCAGATCGGCGGCCGTCTCTTCATTGAAGGCGATGCCGAGTCGCTCGGTGAGGTCGGCCAGGTTCGCCGAGATCTGCTCAGCCGCTGCGGATAGCCGCGACAGCTCGGGGAGCGCCCAGCCACCCAGCACCCGCACGTCTCCCTCCATCGGCTGCTGGACCTCGTAGAACGGGAACGACGGGTACCGGTCTCGACGGATGATCTCTGCCTGCCAGGATCCGAAGAACGACTCGGGCGACAGCAGCACGACGACGTCGTCTGGGAGGCTCACGGACTCCTGCAGCTGGAGGCGCACTCGCACCGCTTGGCCATCGGGCTCGACCGCGATCGTCGCGACCCGTCCGATCTGGACCCCCCGGAACTTGACTCCGTTTCCGGGCGCCAGTTGTGCGACATCGGTCAGCAGCACGTCCACCTCGATCGAGGGGCGCCCCCAGTTCGTGCCCTTGAGCCAGAGCGTGCCCACGACACCCACTGCGATGGCCGACAGGATGACCAGACCAACGCCGAACTCCCGTGTCCTGCTCATGGCGCCGCCCCCATGAGCTCGGGTCGGCCCTCGATGAACCCCCGCACGATCCGATCGTCGGCGGCGCGCATCTCGGTAGGCGTGCCCTGGAAGCGGACGCGCCCCTCGTGGAGCAGCGCCACGCGATCCGAGACCCTGAAGGCGCTGTTCATGTCGTGCGTGATGACCACTCCCGTCACGCCCAGCTCCCTGCGCATTCTCATGATCAGCTCGTCGATGACGGCCGTGGTCACGGGGTCGAGCCCCGTGGTCGGCTCGTCGTACAGCAGGTATTTCGGCTCCGTAGCGATGGCGCGGGCGAAGCCCACCCGCTTGCGTTGTCCGCCGGAGATCTCCGCCGGCATGCGCTCCTCGAAGCCTTCCAGGTCGACTAGGCGGAGACACTCGGCCACGCGCTCGGCGATCGAGGCGCGGGACATCTCGGGAATCCGCCTGAGGCCCATTCCCACATTCTCCCCGATCGTCATCGAATCGAACAGTGCCGCGAACTGGAAGACGTACCCCACGTTGCGCCGGAGTTTGTAGAGCTCCTGCTGAGGCATACGGCCGACGTTCTCACCGTCCACCCAGACCTCGCCGCGATCGGGACGCAGCAGACCCACGATGTGCTTGAGTGCGACAGACTTGCCCACGCCCGAGCCCCCGATGATCGAAACCGTCTCGCCCTCGTGGATCTCGATCGTGAACCCGCGCAGAACCTCCTTTCGCCCGAACGCCTTGTGCACTTCCTCGAGTCGAATGCTCACAGGAGCACCGCCGCGAGGAAGGCGTCCAGGACGAGGATGATCATGGAGCTCGCCACCACCGAGTGTGTCGTGGATCGGCCGACGCCCTCCGCCCCCCCGGTGGTGTGCAGCCCGAAGAAGCAGCCTACCGACGTCACGGTCAGGCCGAAAGTGACCGACTTGATGACCGAGAACCAGACATCCCAGGAGCGGAAGAAGAGGCGGAGTCCCTTGAGGAACTCAGGCGAGGACATGTCGAGCAGCCACAGCGAGGTGAGCCAACCGGCGACGATGCCCACGGCGTTCGCCATCAACACGACCATGGGAAACATGATGGCTCCCGCGAGGACCCTCGGCACGACCAGGTAAGCGATCGGATCGTATGCGAGCGTCTCGAGCGCGTCGACCTGCTCGGTGACCCTCATCGTGCCGAGCTCCGCGGCGATATTCGCCCCGACGCGACCCGAGAGGGCCAGGCCCGTCAGCACCGGGCCCAATTCCAGCACCATGGTCTTGCCGACCAGCGTGCCGACGAAATACAGCGGAATCGCACCGGTGAAGGTGTAGGAGGCCTGGAGCGCGAGGACGATGCCCGTGAACGTGGCGATGAACAGGGCGATGGGGAGGGAGTGGACACCGATACGGGCCATCTGGGCCAGGATGTGGGGTCCCCACATGTCGCCCTTGCGCAGGGCCCGCAGTGCGCCGACGCCCAGGTGTCCCGCTGTCCCCACGGAGGCCACAGCCGACAAGACGGCGCTGCCCAAGCCCTGTATCGGAGCCACCACGGAAGCACGCATGGAGGCAAGATAAGCCGACGGAGCGCGGGTCGACCACCGACGACCATATCCGGCCGTGGGACGCACCCTCGAACCCCGAGCCGACTCCTCTCCCCGCCGGCGCCGCCGAAGACGAGGGCACCTGCCCGCGGCGCCGCGGGGCGGGTCTAGCCCGGCGGACGGACTACCCTCACTCCGAAGGTGGTGCCAGCTCGGATTCCAGTGTGAACTCCACCTCTTCCTCACCCATGCCCGTCGGAAGCGCGTACGCCACCCGGATGCGCCGCACGGCGGACCGGGGGTCGGTGATGGCGATTTCGAAGTCGAGACCCTGGTCCGCGGAGGCGATGCGGGTGCGCACACGGTCGCCAGGCTGGGACACGGCGCGCGACGAGGGGTTTCTGAAGAGGGTCTTCGTGGACTGGCGACCGGTCTCGAGGTCCCGAGTGACCTTGACCTGCCTCAGCCAGTCGGGCTGGTAGCTCACCGCGTATTGGAAGCCTCTCTGGTCGACTCCCTGGCCTTCCCGGTTGTGTCTCGCCACCCGTCCCTCCGCGGTGGGGTCCAGGACAAGAAATGGGTAAACTAATGTTTCTCATCGCCTCCGAGATTGTCAAGTTTTGTGATTGGACCACTGCTGGATAAGGCCTGTCAGTCAATGGAAACCCCGGACACGCCAGACCCATATTCCGTCATCTTCGCGTCGCCGATCGAAGCCCGTTAGCGAGGCAAATCCGATGCAGGTGCCCGTGGTCGCCGGGCCGAGCCACGGGTGTCGGCAGTGGCGGCAGCGTCCTTGACTGAGCGAAAAGCCCGCCCGTACCTTGATCTTATCTGCTGATCAGTTCGTCCAGGCTCCCGGATCCGTCCCCTCGGTCGCGCTCGCACGATCGATCCCGGGAGCTCCCGTCGATTCCACGACCGCCCGGTCGTTCCCCCTCTTTCGTTCCCACCTCAGCAGCCTTCCCGAGGCCGCACCGTCCTCCCATCGGAGCCAATCCGTGGACATCGCAGAGCTCAAGAGCAAGAGCGTCGGCGAGCTGCACGACCTCGCCGAGGACCTGAGCATCCAGAACTACGTCGGGCTCCGGAAGCAGGACCTCATCTTCCGGATCGAGCAGAGCCTGCTGGAG
>QJYK01000284.1 GCA_003248075.1 Gemmatimonadota bacterium
TCGTGACCGGCACGGAGTCGATGCGGGAGGCGGTCGAGATCGTCGAGTACGAGGCGCCGGACCTGATCATCACCGACGTGCGGCTGGCCGACGACAACGGGCTGTACCTCGCGGCCATCAATCCGAAGAGCATCCCCATCATCGTCGTCACCGGCTACCCCGATCGCGGTCTCGAGGCGGAGGCCAGGGATCTGGGCGCCGAGTTCCTGCTCAAGCCGGTGCGTCCATCGGAGCTGCTCGCGGCCGTCGAGCGGCGGCTGCTGCACGCCAATGGCGAGACGGGACTCCCGATGGCCAGGCGGTCGCCCCGGCGGCGGCCGACGTGCGATCTGCCGGCAACGGTCGGCGACATGGCCGTCCGCATCGTCGACGTGAGCTACGACGGCGTGCGGGTCGCCGGGAGGCTCGACCCCGACGTCCTGTCGGAGCCGTCGCTCAGGCTCACGTTTCCGACCGCCGACGTCTCGGTGCCCGTCCGCGTGGTGTGGCACCAGGAGAGCCCGGCAGGCCAGACGTGGGGAGCCCTCGTGCCAGACGAATGGCGCCCGCACTGGCGCCAGCTCGTCGACTCGGTCTCCTGACGCCCGTCAGGTACCTGCGGAGGCGGCGCTCCTGAACAGATTCACGCGGAAGCGGACGGGGCCCAGGGCCAGCACGCGATGCGGGATCTCGGGCGCGATCACACCGGCGTGCTCGGGCGTGAGCTCGACGGACACGCCCAGGGCCGGCACCTCGTAGCCGAGTCGCCCCTCCGTCAGGACAATCCGTCCCCACACGCCGGCCGCGGTCCTGTGCTCGCGCAGCAGGCCAGGCGGAATCGAGTCCTGCGTGAACACGGGCGTCTGCGACACCGGCTGCAGGTCTGTCGGGAGCTCCAGTCGATCGCAGCGCACGCAGTCCAGTTCCGCGCCGATCCGGCTGCGCCGGCCCTCCTCGCTCGTCACCCACGGCCGGCTCACGAACGGCGGGTCATGACGGACGTGCTGCCGGTGCCCGCAGCTCAGACTCGCCGTCCAGTCACCGTGGTCGTCCGTCGCAAAACCGATGATCGGCCTGCGCACAGATCTGTAATGGGGTCGGGCGTCGTGACCTACTGCGCCCGCGTGATGCGGTATACCTTCGACGCCGTGCGGACGAAGAGGCTCCCCCGCGACACGGCCGGCGTGGCGAGCACCATCTCCTCGAGCGAGTTGCGACCGACGACCTCGAAGGTCGGCCCCGCCTGGATGACGTAGGTGTCGCCGTCCTCGCTCATCGCGAAAATCTTGCCGTTGTACGCCCAGGGCGAGGCGGTGAAGCCGCTCGCGTCACCCGCGACGCGCTGGCGCCCGTAGATCTCGGCGCCGGTCCTCGCGTCGTGGCTCGTGAAGAACCCGCGGTCGAAGAGCGTGTAGTAGGTGTCGCCGTAGACGATCGGCGACGGGTTGTACGGGGCGCCGGTGGGCCACGACCAGGCGATGTACTCGCTGGACGTCTCACCGTCGGGCAGCGTGATGTCGCCGGACGCGCCGGGCCGGATGGCGTAGGCCGGACGCAGCGAGTCGGCCACGTAGCCGGAGCTGAGATACAGCAGCCCGAACCGCTCGAAGGGGGTGGGAATGGAGATGGTCGACATGCCGGTGAGCTCCCACAGGAGCTTCCCGGACAGGTCGTACGAGCGCACGCGGTCCGAGCCGGACGTCACGATCTCGGTCCGCAGCTCGTTCTCCCAGACGAACGGAGATGTCCAGTTGGTCCCCTCGTCGCGGTTCACGCGCCAGAGCTCGTCGCCCGTGCGCGCGTCGAAGGCCGCCAGGAACGATTGCCCGTCGTTGTCGTTGACGATGTAGATCCGTCCGTCGTGAAACACGGGCGAGGCGCCCGTGCCCCAGTTGTTCCGCGTCGGAAACGGTCCAATCTCCTTCGACCAGACGACGTTGCCCTCGAAGTCGAGGGCGAACAGCCCCTTGTTGCCGAAGTACGCGTACACGCGCTCGCCGTCGGTGACCGGCGTCTCCGACGCGTAGCTGTTCTTGAGGTGCTTGGCGCGACCGGGCGGGTCGTTGCTGACCTCGCGCGCCCAGCGGACGTCGCCGCTGCTGGCGTCGATGTCGTAGACCACCCAGCGGTGGGGGGCCGTCGAGGCGGCCCAGTCACCCAGGTAGAACCCCGGGCGCGGCGCCTCCTGATCCTCCGAGTTGATCACGGTCGTGAGGAAGAGGTGGTCGCCCCACACCACCGGCGAGCTCCAGCCGATGCCGGGCACGTCGACGACCCAGCGCACGTTCTCCGTCGTGCTCCAGGTGTCTGGAAGATCCGGGTGATCCTCGGCGACGCCCGCGCTCGGCCCCCTGAAGCCGGCCCACTCCTGCCCGTCGGCCGCCACGCCGAGTACCGCCACCAGGCCCGCCACGACAAGCGCTCGCCTCATCCCACCCCCTTGCCGCGAGCATTGTAGAACGTCCAGCGGCGGGACAGTGCCGCGAGGCGAAGCGCTACTCGAACGCCGTGGCGAGGACGTTCATGCCGTCCGGCGTGGCCATCTGCATTCGCCCGAGCTCGCCGGTCTTCCCCGCCGGGCGCTCGAACGTCACGCGGAGCTGCTGGGTGTTGCCCGCAGCCGACGCGGCCGCGAGTTGCCCCGAGAACCCCGTCAGCAGCGGCTCCAGCCCGTTGATCGACTGCAGCAATTCGAACCGGCCACCAGTCTCCTGGGCCAGGAGCTGTGCAAGCTGGATCTGTCGCTCGCCCCGGATCTGGGCCTGGAGGTCCGCGTACATGATGACGTGCACGGTGGCCCCGCCCCCTCGCAACCGCTCTCGCATCTGCTGAATGTCGTTGTCCCTCACCTCGTTCGAGCCCGACGGGGAGGCGATCATGAGAATCACCGGGATGTGTGAGTCGTCGCGCGAGACCCGCTCGGCAGCCTGGACTACCGCTTCGGTGAACTGCCCGCCACCCGAGTCACGCGACAGCTCGTCCACGCCCTCGAGCAGTTCCTGACGCGACGCCGTCGCCTCGACGCGCACTCGCGGCCGCGGCGACGTGGTCACCAGCGTCACCTCGAGGTCCTCCGGGAGCGCCTCCACGAACGCGCGCATGTTATCGCGCACGATGCCATGGGTGCTGCCCATGCCCTGGCCGTTGTCGACGAGCACCTGGAGCTTCATGCGCCGCTCGGCGGACTCGATCTTGACGATCCGGCAGTCGGCGCCGTCCTCCATGATGCGGACATCGTCTGCCGTGAGCTCCGAGACGGCGGCCCCATCGCTCGCCACGGTGAGCACGAGCGTGAGCTGCCTCTGCGCCAGCGC
>QJYK01000042.1 GCA_003248075.1 Gemmatimonadota bacterium
CCGGCTCGACCGAGCGGACGGCGTTCGCGGAGATGGGGGAGGCCAAGGGAACCGTTCTGCTGGAGCTTCGCGCGGACGACCGGTCGGGGCAGACGCTGAGATGGCGATTCGATGAGCTTCACACCCGCCCGATGGCAGTGGTCGACCTCCACGCAGGCTCCTCCCAGCCGGCGCTCGAGCACCAGCTGCGGGCGGCCTTCGCCGGACTCCCTGTCGACGCCGTCCTCCGCGTGCGGGTGCACGGACGTCTCAGCGACGGTGACCGCATGCTCCTGCGCGCGGCGAAGGTGCGCGCCGCGGCACCGTCCGAGATGAACGTGGACGTCGTGGTCGTCGACGAGCCTCGCCGGACCGGTTCACGCCCCACCCGGCAGGAGGACCCGGCGACGCAGATGTCGTTCCTCGAACCGGATCGCGACCGCCCCGGTGCGCTGGGCCAGGGCGGGCAAGTCCACCCACGCTTGTGCGACGGCCGACGGTGACGCATCCTGGCCCACCGACCCCCGGAATGGACCGGGCCGACAGCGGGGAGGAATCATGAGCGGCGACATGGGCGGCGAGCGGAAGAAGGCGACCGATTTCCCCAAGGAAGTGCTGGCGCTGTTCGATGGTTACGTGCACGGCTTCATCGAGCGTCGGGACTTCCTCGAGGGCGCCGCCAAGGTCCTCGGCGGGGGCGCGGCGGCCCTCGGGGTGCTCGACGCCCTGCAGCCGAAATACGCATGGGCCCAGCAGGTCCCGCCCGGCGACCCCCGGGTGCAGACGGAGTACGTCGAGTACCCTTCCCCGAACGGATCGGGGACGATGCGTGGATACATGGCGAGGCCCCGGGGCGCCACCGCGCCGAAGCCCGCCGTGCTCGTGATCCACGAGAATCGCGGGTTGAACCCCTACATCGAGGACGTGGTGCGCCGCTTCGCCGCGGCGGACTTCGTGGCTTTGGGCCCGGACGCCCTGACGCCGCTCGGCGGGTATCCCGGGAGCGACGACGAGGGACGGGAGATGCAGCGCCGACTCGACCGCGACGTCATGATGGAGGATTGGCTCGCAGCCTACCGTTTCCTCCGCGACCACCCCGCCTCGTCGGGGCGTGTCGGGACCGTCGGGTTCTGCTATGGCGGCGGTGTCGTCAACGAGCTCGCGGTGCGCCTGCCCGACCTCGGGGCAGCCGCGCCCTTCTACGGGGCGGCCCCGGCTTCAGAGAGCGTCGCGTCGATCCGCGCGCCTCTCCTCATCCACTATGCGGGTCTGGACGAGCGCGTGAACGCAGGGTGGCCTGCGTACAAGGCTGCCCTCGACGCAGCCGGCAAGACCTACACGGTGCACATGTACGAGGGCGCCAACCACGGCTTCCACAACGACACCACGCCGCGATACGACGAGGAGGCTGCCCGGCTCGCGCAGGAGCGTACCCTCGCGTTCTTCAACCAGCATCTGCGCTGACCCGGTCACGGCGGAGCCTCCCGCCCAGAAGCGTCGCGGGCACGATCGACGCCAAGAACACGAGGTGGTACCAGACCGGCATGAGGCTCCAGTAGGAGGCCTCGGCGACGACGCCCAGTGAAAGCTGGAGACCCGCGAGCACACGCACGGCGAGCGTTGCGTCGACCGCCCCGACCGCCGCCGTCGCCCGGCCCGCGAGAACCGAGAGCAGCGCACCGTATGCGATATAGGCCGTAAGGAAGCCCGGGTGCCTCAGGGGCTCGTCCGGGACGAGCACGTCCGGGAACGTTCCGAGCGCGGCGCGATTGCCGAGATTCCATAAGATCGCCCACACGGCCGCGCCTACGGCGACCGCGCCCGCGATTCGACCGGCTCGTGTCATGGGTCGCTCCACCGTCATGCGTTCCGTCGGGTTTGACCCGACCAATATGTGATAATATTATCACATATACAAGCGAACGATCCGGGGATCTCGATGCCCACGAAAGAACCCGATGAGCATCAGGCCATCTGGAAGGCCCTGTCCAATCCAGTGAGGCGGCGCATGCTCGACCTGTTGCGCGAGGGCCCGCAGACCACCGGCGAGCTGGCGGATCGATTCCACGACCTCACGCGCTTCGCCGTCATGCAGCACCTGAGGGTCCTCGAGGAGGCCGAGGTCGTGGTCCATCGACGCGTGGGCCGGACGCGCTACAACTACCTCAATCCCATACCGATCCAGGACATCGTCGATCGGTGGGTTCAGCGCTACCTCAGGCCGTGGGCCGAAGCCCTGGTGGATCTGAGGGCCGATCTGGAGGGCCCGTCTCGACGCACCAGGCGCTGAGGCCAGAGTCGACCTGGAGGAGCGGAATGACCAAGGAAGGCACCCTTCCCGATCACGTGCTGTCCATCCACATCGCCGCACCGGTGGAGCGCGTCTGGGACGAGATCACCAGGACCGGACGCGTCCAGCCCGCCCTCTACAACACGATTCTCGATTGCCAGCTCGCCCCCGGCAGCCGCTTGCGGTACTACAGTCCCGACCGGAAGCGCGTCTTCATCCTCGGAGAGGTCGTCGACGTCCGCCCCCCGACCCGTTTCTCCCACACCTACCGGTTCACCACGTGGAAGGGTGGACCGGCCACGCTGGTGACCTGGGAGTTGGCCGAAGAGGACGGCGGGTGCCGCGTCACCGTCACCCACAGCGGCTGGACGGTCGATCACGAGGCTTACCGGAAGACCGCCGGTGGCTGGGTTGAGATCCTCGAGCTTCTGAGACGCGAAATCGAGGACGGCGTGCTCCCGCTCAAGACCCGGATCCTGTTCCGGGTCATGGGGTGGTTCCTCTTTCTCATGCCACGTTCCACCCGGACCGAGCTCGTCGACCGCTCGGACCCTTGACCCGGTCGGCGACCCGAGCTTTCTCCGCAGGTCGGCCTCCCGCATCTTTGGCCACCCCTCGGATGCTCCGGAGGAACGCATGTCGAAGTCCTGCCCATCGCTGCTCCGACGCAGCGTCCCCATCCTCGGACTGGGCATGTCGCTCGTGGGATCGCGCGCGGAAGCGCAGCTCGACCCTCCCGCGTCGCCTCCTCCCGACTGGCCCGCCACCGCGATCGACTACGCCAACGTTCCGTATCCCTACCCGGTCTCCTATCTCGGCGTGCGGGTCTACGGCCAGCCCTACCGCATGGCGTACATGGACGTCCCACCGTCGGGACCGGCCAACGGTCACACCGTCGTGGTCATGCACGGGATGAACTTCTTTGCCGCAGCCTACGAGCCGACCATTGGCGCTCTTGCCGACGCCGGCTTCCGTGTCCTGGCCGTGGACCGGCTGGGGTATGGCCGTT
>QJYK01000112.1 GCA_003248075.1 Gemmatimonadota bacterium
AGCAGCAGCGCGTGAAGTCGCATCGCCAGCAAGGGGACACCTCCAGCAAGTTTGCCACGTCTGGTTTTCGCAGCATCCGCTCCCGCCAGATCGGACGAGCGGATGGTTCACGAGAGGGACGGATAATGGGTCGCGCCCTCGACGGGTGTCAAGCCCCGGATTCCGCCTCCGAAAACGCCTTGAGACATGCCACCTGATGGTGGTCAGACGTCCGCTCCAGAGGGGGTAGCACCGTCAGGCACGAGTCGTCCTTGCGCGGGTGCGCGCACCGCTCCGACCACGGGCATCCGCCAGGCGTCGACGGCCCGGAGGCCGTGATGGCAGCCGTCCCCTTCACGGCCTCGCGTCGTCGCCTGGAGCCGTCGACTCGCGGGACGGCGGCCAGCAGCTCCCGAGTGTACGGATGAAGTGCCCTTCGCTCCACATCGCGGGCGTGGGCGATCTCCATGGTGCGCCCGGCGTACATCACGACCACACGGTCGCACAGATGCCTGACCAGGGCGAGGTCGTGCGCGATGAACAAGTACGTGAGCCGAAGGCGCTCCCTCAGGTCGAGAAGCAGGTTGACGATCTGGGCGCGTACCGACACGTCGAGGGCGCTCACGGGCTCGTCGAGAAGGAGCAGCTCCGGCTCCACGGCCAAGGCGCGAGCGATTCCGAGTCGCTGACGCTGGCCTCCGCTGAGCTCGTGCGGATAGCGAACGACCTCCGAACTCGAAAGCCCGACCTGCTCGAGCAGGTCCCGCACGCGCTCCTCCGAGCGGCTGGGGTCGTACCCGTGAACCAGGAGCACCTCACGTAGGGTCGCTCCCACGGTGAGCCGGGGATCCAGGGCACCCGCCGAGTCCTGGAAGACGAGCTGGACCCGCCGCCGGAGACGCTTCAGCGCGGGTCGATCCATCGTGGTGACCTCCGCACCGTCGAAGCGTACCGACCCGGACGTAGGCTCCACGAGGCGGAGGATCGCCATGGCCGCCGTCGTCTTGCCGCACCCCGACTCGCCGACCAGCCCGAGGGTCTCCCCGCGCCTGACGTCGAAGCTCAGGCCATTCACGGCGTCCACCCATCGGCGCCCGCGGGGGTCGCTCCGTTCGCGGGGGTAGCGCTTCACCAGCTCCGCGACCTCCAACAACGGCGCGCCGTCTGCTCCGGCCAGAACCCGGCTCACGCACCCGCTCCGCCGGACGGGGTCTCGGCGAGCCAGCATCTGACGTGCCGGCCTTCGCCCGGGACCGCGAGGTCGGGCTCGGAGCGGCAACGCGGCATCGCGTGCGGACAACGGTCGCGAAAGCGGCACCCGGTCGGCCAAGCAGTGGACGGTGGGACGCTCCCTCCGATCGGCCGGAGGCGCCCCCCCGCGTGTCCCGCATCGGGCAGAGAGTCCAACAGACCGACGGTGTAGGGGTGGCGCGGATCGTCGAGCAACTGATCTACGGTGCCGGTCTCCACGATCCTGCCGGCGTACATCACCAACACCCGGTCACACATCTCGGCCACCACCCCCAGATCATGGGTGATGAGCAGCATGGACATGCGCCGGCGCGCGCGCAGCCCCCCGAGGAGATCGAGGATCTGTCCCTGTACGGTCGCGTCCAGGGCGGTCGTGGGTTCGTCCGCGATCAGCAGCGCCGGCTCGCACGCCACTGCCATGGCGATCATGGCGCGCTGGCACATGCCGCCCGAAAGCTGGTGGGGGTAGGCCCGACCCACACGGGCGACATCCCCGAGCCCGACTTCGGCGAGGAGCTCGTCCGATCTGGGCAGGGCGGCCCTCCACGAGCCGCGGCCGTGGACGACAAGCGCCTCGGCGACCTGAACCCGCACCGGTCGAACTGGGTCGAGGGCGGCCGCGGGCTCCTGAAAGATCATCCCCACGTCCCTTCCGCGGATCTCACGGAGTCGAGAAGGGTCGGCACCCACCAGCTCCTCTCCCCTCAGGCGCACGGACGAGCCCTCCATGACCCGGCCCGGAGGGCTGGGGTGGAGGCCAAGCAACGAGAGGGCGGTCACGCTCTTGCCGCACCCCGACTCGCCGACGATGCCCACCGTCTCGCCTTCGGCGACATCGAAGGAAACGCCATCCACCGCGCGGGAGAGTCCGTCCCTGCGGAAGAACCAAGTCCGCAGATCGCGAACCTCGAGGAGGGGATCGCTCACGCCCGGAACCTGGGATCCAGGGCGTCGCGGAGGCCGTCCCCCACCAGGTTGAACGCGAGCACCGTGCCGACGATCGCGAGTCCAGGGAATGTGGCAATCCACCAGGCACCCAGGAGGTTCGCGCGGCCTGCGTCCACCATCGAGCCCCACGACGCCGTCGGCGCCTGCACTCCGAGGCCGAGGAAGGAAAGGCCGGCTTCGAGCACGATCGTATCTCCGATGCCGAGCGTGGCAGCGACGATGATGGGCCCCAGCGCGTTCGGGACGAGATGGCCGAACACGACACGCCTCCGCGAGAACCCGAGAGCCTCGGCGGCCAGGATGAAGTCCCGCCGCCGAAGGGCCAGGACCTCGGCCCGCACGAGGCGGGCGGTGGACGGCCACAGCGTGAGTCCCAACACCGCGACCACCAGCAGCGTACCGGGGTCGAAGAGCGCGACGATCGTGATGAGCAGCACCAGCCTGGGGAAGGCGAGAAAGGTGTCCACGATGCGCATCACCACGGCGTCGACCCAGCCGCCTAGATAGCCGGCGACGGCTCCGACGAGTGTTCCGATCGTGACGCTGACGGCGACGGCCAGCAAGCCGATCGTGAGCGAGACGCGAGCCCCGTACAGCAGCCGGGAAAAGACGTCGCGCGCGAGGTTGTCCGTGCCCAGGAGGTGGGCCCTGGAGGGCGGCAGAAACCGCTCGGCCACGAGGCTTCCCTGGACGTTGGGATCGAAGGGTGAGATCAGAGGGGCGAGGAGCGCCACCAGGCAGATCGCGCCCACGACCCAGATCCCGGCCAATGCGGTCGGGTCCGCGGCGAGCGCCCTCGCCATCTGGTGAAGCCGGCCCGTTCCAGCGCGAGCGGACGCCTCGCGGCGGGCGCTCCACCATCCCCACATCCACACCGCCGCGAGCCCGGCGAGCAGCCCGGCGGCGGCAAGCCGCTGATCCCAGCCGGCCGTCCACGCGTCGATCAGTCGCCCCCGGCGCCAAACGGCGGTCGTGATCAGGGCCACCCAGAGCGTCACGGACGCCAGGCCCGCGGCCCATTGGCCGCGCACGATCTGCGCGGTGCCCGGGAGCAGGAGGCCCGCCAAGGCGCGCGCGCCCCCCAGCCTCGCCCGCGTCTCAGTCGTACCGGACACGTGGATCCACGAACGCGTAGAGAAGGTCCGCAACCAGATTGCCGATCACCACCAGGGCCGCGAAGAGGAGCCCGCCACCCATGACCAGCGGATAATCCCGGGCCTGGATCGCGCCGACGACGGTTCGGCCCATCCCCGGCCAGGCGAAGATCTCCTCCACGAAGATCGTGCCCGCGAACAGGATCGGGAGATAGAGCCCGAGGAGCGTCACCAAGGGAATCAACGCGTTGCGCAAGGCGTGTCTGAACAGGACGGCCCGCTCGGGGACCCCCTTCGCTCGGGCGGTCCGAATGAAGTCCTGCCGGATCGTCTCGAGCATGCTCCCCCGTGCGAAGCGCGCGATGCCACCCATCATGACCAGGCTCAGCGAGGCAGCAGGCAGCACGAGGTGCATTCCACGGTCCCTCAGCTTCCCGAGCGCGGACAGAGCCTCGTAGTCGGCTCCCTGGATGCCCGAGGCTGGGAACCAGATCGGCCAACCCCAAAGCGTCGATGCCGCGTAGCTGAACACGAGCATCATCATGAGGGCCAGCCAGAAGGAGGGCATCGAATAGAAGAACAGCGTGAAGAAGCTCAGGGTGGAATCGACGGCAGTGCGATGCCGCGCCGCCTGCAGGGCTCCGATCACGGTCCCGATCATGAAGGAGAGCACGAGGGCGACACCGGACAGGAGAAGAGTCGCCGGCAACGCAGAGGCGAGGACGTCGACCACGGGCCGCCCCTGGGAGAAGCTCTGCCCCAGGTCCCCACTGGCGACCGACCCCAACCATTTCAGGTAGCGGACCGGGACCGGGTCGTCGAGCCCGAACGAGGTCCGGATGCGCTCGACGACCTCGGCGCTCATGCCGGGTGAGATCAGGTACGAGGCCGGATCGCCCGGAGCGAGGTTGACCACGAAGAAGAGGAGCGTCGAGATGCCGAGGACGAGCGGGACCGCCCCGAGGATCCGGCGAAGCGCGTAGCGGCTCAAGTGCCCCCTAGGCAGGCTCTGCACGAGTACGGCACCCCGCGTCGGGCTTTCTCCGTGGCGACGGGCGCATGCAGAGCCTCCCTAGCAGGTCGCCGAAAGAGGGGAGCACCCCGTGACCCATGCTGCGCATGGGTACCCCGGAGCGCCACCGCCCCGAATCCCAGGCGGCGCGACGAGCCGAGCGCAGCGAGACCGCCGAGCATGCGAGGCGAAGGCATAGCCGTAGCTACGTCGAGGAGCGCCAACGACGGGGTAACAACGCGAAGCGTTGTCGGGGCCTTGCCGCCCCAACCCGCGGACACCTAAGATGATACATTGCAAACGGTTGGGCGCATGGTGGCTTCGCGGTTGATCCATCGTCTCTCCTCGTCGCCGTAGCGGTGCTACGACTCCTCGTCGTTCCTTGGCTGCACGCGCGAAAGCACCATGCGCGCGGGGTACTCCCCTCTTTCAGCGACCTGCTAGCGTCGGCCGGCGTCGATCCACCATTCCCTCACACCGGCCCACTCTCCGCGAACGTCGAACGACACGCCACGCATCCGTCGGCCCACGGCATCGATCTTCTCCGGGAAGTAGAGCATGGTGTAGGGGTGCTCACGCTCCTGAACCCGCTGGTATTCGTCCCACAGCGGCTTCGCCGCGATCGGGTCCGACATCACGGCCAACGTGTCCATCAGGCGATCCATCTCCGATACGCGCGTACCGGACAGAGCATAGGGCCCCCGGTCCCGCTCCGAGTGGAATAGGTCGCGATCGTCGAACCTGTAGTCGTTCACGTAGCCGAAGACGAGACCGTCGAAGTCGCGCCGGTCCGGGTCGAGAACCTGCGCGGCCAGGGCGCTGGGCTCCACCGCCGTCGTCGTGACCTCCACGCCGACGGTCCGGAGCTGCGCCTGCATGATCTCGGCGATGTCCTGACGCTGCCGATTGCCCGTGTTGTACTTGAGCTCCACGTGAAGAGGCGTCCCTGCCGCGTTCTCGCGGACACCGTCCCCGTCCCCATCCCTCCACCCCGCTTCCTCGAGCAGCCGCCCCGCGCCGTCGGGGTCGTACGCTACGCCGGGCACCACGGACGGGTCGTACGCGCGGTGGAACGGCGGAATCGTCGTGTGGGCGACCCGTCCGTAACCCATGAGGCTGGCCTGGACGAGCTCCTCCCGGTTCGTTGCCATCGTGAATGCGCGACGTACCCGCGGATCGGCGAGCTGGGGGCGCCTGGAGTTCCACACCACGTAGACTGAGCGCCGGTCCGGGTAGCGCAGGACCTCCAGACCCGCTTCCAGTATCCGCTGCACCTGGTCGGGTCGGGCGTCGACCAGCACGTCCACTCCTCCGGTGAGCAGCTCGGTCAACAGCGTGGTCTGATCGGGCACGACCCGGTGCACGATGCGGTCGAGGTAGGGCCGCCCACCCAGCGCGTCCGGAAAGGCTGGATTCGCCTCGAAGATCCAACGGTCCTGGGGGCGGTGCTCCCGGAAGACGAACGGGCCGTTGCCCACGGCGCAGCGCGAGCCGAAGGGATGCGCGGCGATCTCCTCGTGGGGAACGTCCGCCAGCAGGTGCGCCGGCATGATCGTCAGCGCCCTCCAGGCATCCATGTAGTCGGAGTGTGGGCGCAAGCCGATCCGTACCGTGAAGTCGTCTTGGACCTGCATACCCTCGGCGCGGTCGTACAGGTCGAAGTAGCCAGGGTTGGGATACCCCGTGGCAGGATCCGTGACGAGCGCGTACGTGAAGGCCACGTCGCGTGCATCGGTCCGCTCACCGTCGTGCCAGACAACGTCTTCGCGCAGATGGAAGACGATCTCGGTGGTATCGTCGTTCACCTCCCACGACCTGGCGAGGTAGGGCTTCGGCGTGAGCGTCGAATCGTAGGTCACCAGCGTCATCATTGAAACGAACTGCTGATACTGGGTCCCCAGCACGTCGTGCGCGGTGGGCCCGAGTCCCCCGGCGAGCTCGACCTGGGTACCCACCACCGCAGTCCCCCCGAAGCGCGGATCGTTGGGCAGTGGATGTTCGGTTCGAGCCCGCTGGAGGAAGGCGTCGACGGCCGTCATCGCGCGCTCACAGAAGGCCGCGGCTCCACCCTCCGCCCCACCTCCGGGTCGGTCGCCGCCGCAAGCACCCAGGGCGCAAGCGGCGAGCACCAGCACTGTCCTCATGGGCACTCCGTCATCGGCGCCAGGTCCACGCGTCCTGAGCGTACCGCTCACGCTCGAGCCGCTCCGCGACTCCCGTTTCCGCGGGTGAGTACCCACCGTTGCTCCAGCTTCCACCCAACGCAAGGAGGAGGCCTCCGGCCAGCGCTTCGATCACCCCGTCGCGGTCCACGTGGGTCAAGTGGCCCGCCAGCGTCGCGGGACGCGTGGCATCCGGAACCGCTCCAGCCAGGCGCGCCAGCGCGCTCTGGTCTCCCGAGAGAATGACCGAACCGTGCTGCAGAAGCTGGTCACCGAGTCGCGCCTGCGCCGATCCGATCAGCTTACCGCCGCCCGTGACCACCTCGCCGGGCGCAGGCGCACCAAAGCAAGGGCCGGCATCCGGTGCCAGCGATGGCCCGCCGTCCGACAACCAGGCCGCGATGCCGAGCCGGGCCAGTCCGCGGATGAGCCCCTCGTTGATCCGGCGATAGGCAGCGCGCGCGCCTCCGAGCGAGCGGATGGGTGCCATCACGCTGTACGTGATTTCGTGGGCATGCAAGACCGCCCGGCCCCCGGTGGGTCGGCGCACGAAACGGATCCCTTCCCTTCGCGCGGCATCGAGATCGTATCGTCCGCGAGCCGGCTCGTTTCGTCCGAACGACACGGTCGGAGCCGTCCACGAATAGAAGCGGACCACGCCCGCGCCACGTTCGAGGGTCGCCGCGAGCGCGTGGTCCAGAGCCATGTTGCGCGCGCCCGTAAGCGGGCTCGCCTCCAGCAGCAGCCGCCAGGTGAGCTCCGACGCCTCGTGTCGGTCCCTCGCAGCTTGTCGTCGGACTGCCGGTCCCGCAGCGGGGAAGCGGACCGGGTCGCTCAGAAGTCCCAACTCGCGCCCGGGGCCAGGATCTCGACGAGCGCTTTGTCGCCCACCAGCCGCTTGAAGTCCTCCGGGTCCTGCTGGATGATCGGCCACGTGGAGTAGTGGATGGGGATCACGACCCTGGGCTCGATCATGTCGACCGCGCGGGCGGCGTCTTCGGGGCCCATCGTGAAGTTGTCACCGATAGGGAGCAGCGCCACGTCCACACGGCCACGCAGCAGCTGGAGGTCCATGATCAGCGCCGTGTCGCCCGCGTGGTAGAACCTCCTCCCGTCGAACTCGATCAGGATGCCGGCGCACGGTGTCGTGTGGGTACCGTCGTCCCCCGCCACGGAGCCTCCGTGCGCCGCCGGGGTGAGCTTCACGCGGCCGAAGGGGAACGCGTGCGCACCCCCGATGTTCATCCCGTGGACGCGCTTGACCCCTTTCGCGGAGCAAAAGCCCACGAGCTCGACGGTGCTGATCACCGTGGCACCCGTCCTCTTCGCGATCGACACGCAGTCCCCGAGATGGTCCCCGTGCCCGTGGGTGACGAGGATATAGTCGGCATGCACGTCCCCGGCGCGCACGTCGCTGGCCGGGTTGTCATCGAAGAACGGATCGATCACGAGGCACGTCCCGTCGTCGGTCCGAACCGTGCAGGCGGCATGGCCATGGAAGGTCAGCGTGGCCAAGAAATGCCTCCTTTCCGGAATCACGGGCAGGACATCCCAAGATGTCCCCGACGGGCCGGGGACGCGAGCGGAGTTGCATCCGAGGGCGAAGCTCCGCAGTGACCACGTCGGCCCTCGACGTCGGACGTCCGATGTGACTGCGGGTGGCGGCTGCCCCGTGTCTCGCTAGTCGGCCCCCGCCTCCACGTAACTTTCGATAGGCGGGCAGGCGCACACCAGGTTGCGGTCCCCGTACGCGTTGTCGACGCGGCGCACGACCGGCCAGAACTTGTGCTCGCGGGTCCAGGGGGCCGGGTAGGCCGCCTGGCTCCGAGGATAGGCATGGGTCCACTCGTCGGACGTCACCATCGCCGCGGTGTGCGGCGCGTTCTTCAGCGCGTTGTCGTCCCGGTCGGCGATACCCAGCTCCACTTGCTCGATCTCCGCACGGATCGAGACGAGCGCGTCGCAAAGCCGGTCAAGCTCTTCCATCGGCTCGCTTTCGGTCGGCTCGATCATCAACGTCCCCGGCACCGGGAACGACACGGTGGGCGCGTGGAAGCCATAGTCGATCAGTCGTTTCGCCACGTCCTCCTCGGTGATCCCCGTCTCCTTCTTGAGTGGACGGAGGTCGATGATGAACTCGTGCGCGACCGTGCCGTTGTCGCCTCGATACAGCACGTCGAAGTGCGGCTCCAGGCGCTTCGCCATGTAGTTCGCGTTCAGGATCGCCACCTCCGAGGCGCGGCGGACTCCCTCGGGCCCAAGCATCGCGACATAGGCCCAGGAGATGGTGAGAATGCTTGCGCTGCCCCAGGGTGCGGACGATACCGCACCGATCGCCCTTTCTCCGCCCGTCGCGTGTACCACGTGTCCCGGGAGATACGGAGCGAGCTTCTCGTTTACGCAGATCGGTCCCATTCCCGGACCACCGCCACCGTGCGGAATCGCGAACGTCTTGTGCAGGTTGATGTGACAGACGTCCGCACCGTAATCGCCAGGACGTGCTAGGCCGACCTGCGCATTGAGGTTGGCGCCGTCCAGGTAGACCAGGCCCCCGTTGTCGTGCACGATCTCGCACACTCCGCGAATGCCCTTCTCGAAAACCCCGTGGGTCGACGGATAGGTGATCATCAGAGCCGCCAGATTGTCCCGGTGCTCGACGGCCTTGGCCTCGAGATCGGCGATGTCCACCTTGCCTTCCGCGTCACTCCTGACCACCACGACACGCATGCCCGCCATCACGGCGCTGGCCGGGTTGGTGCCGTGCGCCGACGCTGGAATGAGGCACACGTTCCGGTGCCCCTCGCCCTTGTCCTCGTGTCGCGCACGAATCACCAGGAGGCCGGTGTACTCACCCTGGGCTCCGGAGTTCGGCTGCAGCGAGCAGGCGCTGAAGCCCGAGATCTCCATCAGCCAGGCCGACAGCTCCCGAGCGATCAGCGCGTAGCCCTCCGCCTGATCGAGGGGAGCGAACGGATGGAGCGACCCCAGCTCGGGCCAGGTCACCCCTTCCATCTCGCTCGTCGCGTTCAGCTTCATAGTGCACGAGCCCAGAGGGATCATGCTCGTATTGAGCGCCAGATCTCGTGACTCAAGCCTGTGCAGGTACCTCAGCATCTCCGTCTCGGAGTGATACCGGTTGAATACCTCGTGCTCCATGAATCGCGAGGTCCGGCGCAGAGCCGAGGGCAGCGCGGGCACCGAGCCGAGCTCGGCGATGGCGCGCGCATCCAACCCCGAGGGCTCACCGCCGTTGAAGGCGGCGAACAGGTCTTCGAGGTCCTCCGGAAGAACGGTCTCGTCGAGGGCGATCCCGAGCGTGTCGTCCCCGTGGTCGCGGAGGTTGATACCGAGCGCACGCGCCGCCTCCAGGACGCCCGACGCTCCCCCCGACGGCCGCACACGCAACGTGTCGAAGAAGACGTCGTTGAGCACCTCGTGACCGAGGCGTCGCAGACCCTCCGCCAACGTCCACGTCAGGTCGCGGACGCGCTGGGCGATGGCTTGGATTCCCTTCGGCCCGTGGTACACGGCATAGGCGCCCGCCATGATCGCCAGAAGCACCTGGGCCGTGCAGATGTTCGAGGTGGCCTTCTCCCTTCGGATGTGCTGCTCGCGAGTCTGCAGCGCCATCCGGAGCGCCGGGTTGCCGTCGGCGTCGATCGAGACGCCGATGATGCGCCCGGGCATCTTGCGCTTGAACGATTCGGTCGCGGCCATGTATGCCGCGTGCGGCCCTCCGAAGCCCATCGGGACCCCGAACCGTTGCGTGTTCCCGACCGCGACGTCCGCGCCCCACTCCCCGGGTGGTACGAGCAGCGCGAGCGACAGGAGGTCCGCGGCGACGACGACGAGCGCACCCGCCTCGTGCGCCCGCTCCGCGAAGACCCGGTAGTCGTACACACTGCCATCCGTGGCCGGGTACTGCACCAGCGCACCGAACACACCGCCGAGGTCGACGTCCCGGTGGTCACCGACGACGACCTCGATACCGAGTGGCCAGGCGCGCGTCCGTACCACGTCGATCGTCTGCGGGTGGCACTGCTCCGACACGAAGAAACGGTTGGCGTTCGGCTTCGCCTCTTGATGGGCCATGTGCATCGCTTCGGCAGCCGCGGTCCCCTCGTCGAGGAGCGAAGCGTTGGCAATCGAAAGCCCGGTGAGGTCGATGACCATCGTCTGGAAATTGAGGAGCGCTTCCAGGCGCCCCTGCGAGATCTCGGCCTGGTAGGGGGTGTATTGCGTATACCAGCCCGGGTTTTCCATCACGTTCCGCAGGATCACCGTCGGAACCAACGTGCCGTGGTAGCCCATCCCCAGGTAGGAGCGGAACATCCGGTTGCGCGACGCGACGTCCCTGAGCCGGTCGAGAAGCCGCGACTCGGGAAGCGGTGCCGGCAGCTGCAGCGTCCCGCGGAACCGAATGGCCGGGGGTACCACGTCATCCACCAGCGCATCGATCGACTGGTAGCCGAGTGCGCCGAGCATCTTCTCGACATCCCGGTCATCCGGCCCAAGGTGACGGCCTGGAAAACCAGCGGGGAGATCTATTCGGGTAGCCATGTTCCACTCTGTGGGTGCACCGCGGTCGCGTTACCGACCTGCATTACCGACCAAATGTACCGAATAACGATCCAGGGCCGCGCCGCCACGAGGGAGGCCGCGGCCCTGTGTGTCGGACGGGAGTCCTGGGCCTACTCCCCGATGTGCTCTCCGTACTCCGTGCCGCCGAGCAGTCCGCTCAGGTCCTCCGGATTGGCGACCCTGAGCTTGATCATCCACCCCGATCCGTACGGATCCGAGTTCACCAGGCCGGGATCGTCATCGAGGGAGCTGTTGACCTCGGTGACCTCGCCGTCGAGGGGACAGTAGAGGTCGCTGACGGCCTTCACCGCCTCGATCGTCCCGAACGCCTCCATCCGCTTGAAGGTGCTGCCGACCTCGGGGAGCTCGACGAAGACCACGTCCCCGAGCTCCCCCTGGGCGTAGTCGGTGACGCCCACGAAATAGACGTCGTCCTCGCCGGTGGCCTTGAGGTACTCGTGCTCCTCGGTGTAGAGGAGATCGCTGGGAATCTCGGACATCGGGGACCTGCCTTCGGGAGAGCGTCCTGTCGGGGCCGCATCCCGGCCTCGGGCCCTGACGATGACGGGGTTTTTGGCGGCCGTCAACCCTCGTACTTTGGCCGCAGAACAGGGGCTCCGCGCCCCCCATTTGGAGCATCCGGATGGACAAGGCTCCACACCTCGACGCTCTCCTTGCACCCCTGCGCGCCGACGTCGTGTCGGGTGCCGCGGTCGTGGCCCGAATGGGCGCAGAGGTCATGCGCCGAGCGGCCGGCCGCGTGGAGGCCGCGTCGGTGGCGGAGCTTCGATCCGCGTTGGCCGGTGTAGGCATCCGGGTGATCGAGGCACAGCCGGCCATGGCACCCCTCGTGGGACTCGTCGGGAAGGCCCTGGAGGCCTCGAGCTCCTCGGCGACGGTCGAGGGAGGCCGCCAAGCGGTACGAGAGGCCTGTGATGCCTTTCGGGACGGCCTGGAGACCCGTGCCCGAGTCGTCGCCGCCCGGGCGGCTGGGCTGCTCCCCCGCGACGGCGACATCCTCACCGTGTCGTCCTCGTCCACGGTACGCGCCGCGTTGCTGCACGGGGCACGCGAGCGCCGTGGTCGCGTGGTGATCCTCGAGAGCCGTCCTATGCAAGAGGGTCGTGCGCTCGCCACCACGCTCGCCCGGGAGGGGGTTCCGGTGCTCTTCGCGGTCGACGCGGCTGCATGCGCCCTCGTGCCCCACTGCGCGATGGTACTCCTCGGGGCCGACTCGATCGGAGACCTCGGCATCGTGAACAAGATCGGCAGCCTCGCCGTGGCGCGAGCCGCAGACCTGGCCGGGATCCCCGTGATCGTAGCCACCGACGAGACGAAGATCTTGCCGATGGGCTTTCCCCAGCCGCTCGCGGACGAGAGGCCCGCCGACGAGGTATGGCGGCCTCCGGCCAACGTCCGGGTGTGGAACCGCTACTTCGAGGCGATCCCGACCGAGGTGGTGCGTACCATCGTCACCGAGTCGGCCACCATGGGCCCTGACGAGATGGAGGTGCTTCGCGCGGACATTCCACTTCCGGACGAGCTCCGCCGCTGGGCTCGCGCTTGGGCCCAGGACGGCCCGGAATCGGGCGGATCGATGTAGATTCCGAGGCGCACCGGGGACCGCCCCGGGGCGCGGCACGTGACCCCAGCAATCAGATCGCCATGTCGACCGTCCTCTCCGCACCGCGCCCGGCGCTCACGACGCTCACGGAGCAGGAACGGATGTTCCGGGAGGCGGTCCGTGATTTCGCGGTTTCCGAGATCGCCCCCCGCGCGCTGGCCATGGACCAGGCTCAGCAGATGGACCGCTCCATCGTCGACCCGCTCTTCGAGCTGGGCCTCATGGGCGTCGAGATCCCCGAGAGCTACGGTGGAACCGGGGCCGACTTCTTCACCTCCGTGCTCGTCGTGGAGGAGCTCTCGAAGGTCGACCCGTCCATCGGGGTGCTCGTGGACGTTCAGAACACGCTCGTGGTCAACGCCATCCTCCGTTGGGCCGACGAGGCCCAGCGATCGCGCTGGCTTCCCGCCCTGGCGACGGACACGGTCGGGGCCTACGCGCTCTCCGAGAGCGGAAGCGGATCCGACGCCTTCGCGCTCACCTGTCGCGCCGTGGCGGACGGGGACGACTGGCTGCTCCGCGGTCAGAAGATGTGGATCACCAACGGCAACGAGGCCGGCCTGTTCATCGTCTTCGCCACCGTCGACCCGGAAGCGGGATACAAGGGCATCACCGCCTTCGTGGTCGAGCGAGGTCGACCGGGCTTCTCGGTGGGCAAGAAGGAGGACAAGCTCGGAATCCGGGCCTCCTCCACCACGGAGCTCGTCTTCGATGGCGTCCGTATCCCGTCGCGGAACATTCTCGGAGAGGTCGGCAAGGGCTACAAGGTCGCCATCGAGACGCTCAACGAGGGCCGGATCGGAATCGGAGCGCAGATGCTGGGGCTGGCCCAGGGGGCGCTCGACCACACCGTGTCCTACGTCCAGGAGCGAAAGCAGTTCGGCCGAGCGATCGCCTCCTTCCAGGGTGTGCAGTTCCAGATCGCCGAAATGGCCACGGACATCGAGGCTGCGCGTCTCCTGGTCTACAACGCAGCCCGCCTCAAGGATGCCGGAGAGCCCTTCCTCCAGCAGGCCGCCATGGCGAAGCTGTTCGCCTCCGAGGTCGCGCAGCGTGTGGCCTCGCGGTGCATCGACCTGTTCGGCGGCAACGGCTTCACCACGGAGTTCCCCGTCGAGAAGCTCTATCGCGATGCCAAGATCGGGACCATCTATGAAGGGACCTCGAACATGCAGAAGCAGACCATCGCGAAGATGCTGCTGAAGTGAGGCCCACCACCTTCGGAGCCAGACAGTGACGACATTCACCGCCCCGTTCGCCCTGTTCACCTTCGGGTTCGGCGAGATGCTGCTGGTCTTCGGCATCCTGATGCTGCTGTTCGGCGCCAAGAAGCTGCCCATGCTCGCGCGAGGACTCGGCCAGGGCATCCGGAACTTCAAGGGTGAGCTCAAGCCACCCGAGGATGATCGCGAGGAGCCCTGAGCGAGGTGCTTTCCCGGGTCGCCGTCGTCCTCGACCACCCTCAGGACGTGGTGAACATCGCTGGCGTCGTGCGGGTGATGATGAACTTCGGACTTTCGACGCTGCGGCTCGTCGAGCCGGACGACTTCGATCCGTACCGTATCGAGGGCATCGCCCACCGGAGCATGCCCCTGATCGAGGCGACAACCCTCCACGCCACGCTGGACGATGCGGTGGGAGACTGCGCGTACGTGCTGGGCACGACGGCCCGCGCACGGACCGCCGGAAGGAACTACCTGCGTCCGAGGGAGGCGGCCGGAGACGTCGTCCGCAGGGCCGAGGAGGGCGGTGTGGCGATCGTGTTCGGGCGCGAGGATCGGGGACTCTCGAACGAGGCGCTCGACCAGTGCCATTCGGTCGTGATCATCCCCACCCACGGGGAGTACCCGTCGATCAACCTCGCGCAGGCGTGTCTCGTGCTCGCCTACGAGACGTTCCTGGCCTCGGGCTCGGCCGACGCGGCCCTGCCGCGAGGTCGGCGCGCCACCCGGCCACCCAATCAGGAGGAGCTCGAGACGACTTATGCGGCTCTCGAGGCGGGGCTGAGGCGCATCGACTTCTTCAAGGCCCGGAAGCCCGCCGCTGTGATGCGCACGCTGCGCACCTTGATCACGAGGGCCGAGCCCGATCTGCGGGAGGCGAAGCTGCTCGCCGCAGTGGGCTTCGAGGTCACCCACTACATCGACCGTCTCGCCCGCGCGGACGGCGATTGACCGGAGCGACGCCCCGAGCATGCGCTGAGCGCGCGTCGCGGATCCGGCTGCCAGGGGTCGACGGCTCGGTTGTGAGGCCCGCCTAATGCCTCCTATCTTGCTGTGCCAACCCGGGGAGCCATCGCACTGATCGGTGGCCGACAACGAGCGATCATCGGATGCCAGGAAAGGAATCGGGCGGCGGTACCAGCATCGGCGAGCGCTATCGCGTGCTCCTCGACGTCGGCCGCACGCTCGCCGCGACGCTGAACTCGCAGGACGTGTACGCGGCCATCCATCGCGAGACCATCCGGGTCCTCGAAGCATCGGGCTTCTACGTTTCCCTCTATGATCCGTCGCGCGACCTCGCGAGGATCGTCTTCTGCGCCGACCGCCAGGGCGTGCGCACCGTCGCGGTCAGCTACCGTGGGTCGGACAGCGAGGTTTTGAGCTCACGCGAAGCCCGTGTGATCACGGACCTCGCGGACGACCCCTCGGTTCTGCCGCTCGGGCCGGACGAGAGTGACGACACCCGCTCGGCGATCTCGGCGCCGATGATCCACAAAGGGCGCCTGGTCGGAGCCCTGGCTGCCCACACCGACCGACCGAGCGCGTACGGCGAGGAGGACCTGGCTCTGCTCCAGGGCATCGCCGACATCGCCGCCGTCGCGATCGACAATGCGCACACCGTGGAGGAGCTCGACCGTCGGCGCGCCGAAGCGGAGCAGATCGAGGAGATCGGTCGCGCGCTCGCGGGCTCGCTCGACACGAAGGAGGTTCTGGATCTCGTGATCTCCGCGGTGCTCGATGTGGTGGAGGTCGACGGAGCAGGCGTGTGGTTGTGTGACGACCCGAGTGGGGTGGTGGCCCGGGTCGCCGCTTCGGGAGGCGAGATCGCGTTGCCCGTCGGACTGGAGTGGGACCTCGACGGGGTCTTGGCGGGTCAGCTTGTCGAAGCCAAGCAGCCCGTGCTGGTCGACGACCTGGCCGCCAGCCCCCTGATTCCCGCGCATCTTCGTGAGTATCTGGAAGCCGGTTCTGGCGCTGGAGTGCCCCTGGTGGTCGGCGGCGGTACCGCCGGCATCCTCACGGCGGGCAGCCGGAGCCTGCGGAGCTTCTCGCCGGACGATACCGCCGTGCTCCAGCGACTGGCCGCCCAGGCCTCCGTAGCGCTGGAGAACGCGCGGCTCCATTCGCACCTCCAGGCTCTGTCTCTCACCGATCCCCTCACCGGGCTCCCGAACCGGCGACGCCTCCAGATGCACCTGGACAAGGAAGTCGCCGCGGCCCGTCGAGGCCGGCCGGTGGTGGTCGTCGTCTTCGACATCGACGACTTCAAACACTACAACGACACCCTCGGACACATCACGGGGGACGACATCCTCAGGGCATTCGCGCAGATCCTGGACGAAACGAACCGGGCGATGAATCTGGTGGTCCGCTACGGTGGCGACGAGTTCATCTCGATCCTGTCCGATTCCGACCGGAAGGGCGCACAGCTGTATGTCGACCGACTACGGGAGCGCGTGGCGGTCGATCCGATCCTCTCACCCCTGGGCATCTCCGTGAGCACCGGCATGGCCGAGTTCGATTCGAGCACGATGCGCACGATGGAGGACCTGATCAGGGCGGCCGACACCGAGATGTACCGCGCCAAGGCAGAGCGAAGAGCCCACAAGCGCTCGACGCCGTCCTGACGCGCCGACCCGGACGCCTTCCCCGCGGGCCCATGGCCATCCCGTCGGACGAAATCAGCGAGCTGCTGGCCTTCGCGATTGAAGTCGCGAGCGCGGCGGGCGATCTCGCGCTCGGACATTTCGGGGGCGTCGTGGACTACGACGCGAAGGGCGACGGCAGCCCGGTCACCGTCGCCGATCGGGAGGGGGAACGCCTCATCCGTACCCGCGTGGCCGAGCGGTATCCGGGCCATGGCGTCCTTGGCGAGGAGTTCGGAGAGAGCAACCCCGGGGCTCGCGTACGATGGATCCTCGACCCCATCGACGGCACCCGCTCCTTCATGCGAGGGGTGCCTCTTTATGGCGTGCTCGTCGGGGTAGAGGTGAAAGGCGCCGCCGTCGTTGGCGTGGCCCATTTTCCTTCACTCGGTGAGACGGTGGCGGCCGGCCGGGGACTCGGCTGCACGCTGAACGGCGCCGAGTGCCGGGTCTCCCCCGTGTCGCGGCTGGAGAACGCCCTGGTGCTCACGACGGACGTCGAGCGCATCCTGAAGCGACCGGAGGGACGGGGCTGGCGGCGACTGCAGCAGCGGGCGGCGTTCTCGCGCACCTGGGGCGACTGTTATGGGCATGCGCTCGTCGCGACCGGTCGCGCGGAGGTGATGGTGGACCCCGTCATGAACCCCTGGGACGCCGGCCCATTCCTGACGATCGTCACCGAGGCCGGAGGCCGCTTCACCACCCGGGAGGGCGAGGAGACCATCCACGGTGGCTCAGGAATCAGCACGAACGGCGCCTTGCACGACCTGGTGCTCGCCGAGCTCTCGTCCGACCCCGATGTCGCGGCACCCTGAGGTCCCAGCGCCCCGGCCGACCGGGGAACAGGTCAGCGGGGACCCGGCGAGGTGTGCGTCACGGCCGTGTAGACCAGGTCCCCGAGAGGTGAGTCGTCACCGTTCGCGGAGTTCGCCGCGACGTGGAAGACCACATCGCCGCGCACGCTGGGCGCGCTCCAGGTCATCGACCACGTGGCCGCGAAAGGGTCCGCCACCGACGTCCCCGCCCTGGTGTGGTGACCATAGGGGACGGCGGTCACCGAGTCTGCCGTGACCGCGGTGCGGTCGTCGAGCGGCCGGAGATCCCCGGCCGGGTATCCTGACTGCTCTCCGTTCTGGAAGCGGACGGCCATCTCGAAGCCTGCGCGCACCATTTCCTCGCTCTCCAGGCGGACCGTGAGCGTATAGGTGCGGCCGGGCTCGAACGCGTCCGGAACACCGAGGAGCATCAGCCGTCCGCCGGGCAGGTTCGGAGGGAACTCCAGATGGCACTCCACACAGGTCGCTTCCCCGAAGCCGCCGGTGCGCGCAGTCGGCGGACCCACGACGTGGCGCCCCGAGGACGGCACTCCCGCGCCGATCAGCGCGACCGCCGTCCCCGTGGCGACGAGGACGGCGGCGGCATTCCGCGGGAGGCGCCGGCCGGCGCGCCCGGTCAACTCACGCGCTTCCGAGCAGGCGGGAGCACGGCGCGCCCGATCGTGTTGGTGTCGGCGCCGAACCAGACAGTGTTGGTGTCCGGGTCGAAGTACATGTGCCTGATCGTGCCCCCGCCGCTCTCGACTTCCGTGCTGGTGAAGAAGTCCTCCGTGTTCGGATCGAAGCCCACGAACCGGTTCGGTTGGATCCCGGTCTCCACGAACCAGATCCGATCGTCCCCATCGATCGCCATGCCGTACGGCCGCGAGCCGGCGCCGTCGGGCATCGGATACTCCTTCAAGGCCCCGGACGTCGGGTCGAGACGGCCAAGGAAGCCCCGCGCGTAGTCCACATACCAGACGGTGTCGTCGGACGTCAGCCCTATGCGACGCGGCCTCGAGCCCTCCGGCAGCTCGAACGTCTTCATCTCGAAGGTCTCCGGATCGACGGTCGCGATATGGTTCGAGTTGAACAGGGCGATCCAGGGGCGGTCTCGAGAATCCACGACGATGCCGTAGGGCCTGCTGCTGGTCATCTGGCCACCACGTCCGGGCGCCTGCGGCGCCTCGACCATGCGCATCTCCCCGGTCTCCTTCCAGAACTTGCCCACCAGGTTGCCGCCCTGGACGGTGAACCACATGTCGCCTTTCGAATCGAACACCAGGGTGTGCGGGTCGCGCGCCGCCTGGTGAGGCACCTCGAAACGGCGGATCTCTCCCGTCGCCGGGTCCAGGCGTCCGATGTGGTGCTGGAGGTTCCCCGTGTACCAGACGATCCCCGCGTCGTCCACGACCAGGTTGTGCGGTCCGACGCCCTCCCCCAGGTCATACTTCCGGAAGTCGCCGGACTCCGGATCCAGAACGGCCGCGTAGTGACCGACCTGGCCGACGAACCACACTCGCCCGTCGGGCGCCACGTAGGGATCTCGGGGCCGCGTACCCTCCCAGGGCACCTCCCACTCCGAAAGGGCCGGATCCGTCTCGGTCTGGGCAGCCGCGTTGACTGGAAGCGTCGGGAGGACGGCGGCGAGCAATATCGGTGCGGTGGGTCGGCGCATGGTGCACCTCCTTGGAAGGGTCGACGACACCGGAGGCCAGGCGTTCACATATGGGGCCGCGGCGTCGCTCTGGCCAGGGGGCGGGCGCCCACACCGCTGCCCCGGCCCGACGCGGCACCTGGGCGTCCCCGACGGCCGCTGGCGCCGATTGCGTGCGATCCCGATCGGGGCGACTGTCCGGTCCTCCAGCCCCCCCGCCCCGCGCGCGTCGAGTCACCGGCGTAGGGCCGGGCGCACGGAAACCAAGCTCGGGATCACATGACCCTCAAGCCGGCGCCAGCGGACCCGCGGATCCCCCTAAGAGCGACCGTGGCGCGCGCGCGTGTGGAGCCCTGGCGTCGACTCGCGCTCTTCCTGCTCTTGTTGGGGATGCTCGGCACTTCGGTCGAGCTCGCGCTCCTTGAGCATTACGAGGACCCGAGGCAATGGATCCCGCTCGCGTCCCTCGGAGTCGGCTGCATCATCGCGCTGGTCGTCGCGTTGCGGCCCTCGGCTTCCGCCGTCCATGTGTTGAGGTTCACGATGGCCGCGTACCTGGTCGTAGCCGCTGCCGGCGTGTTCTTTCACCTCAAGTCGAACCTGGAGTTCGAGCTGGAGCTTCACCCGTCCATGGCGGGTAGAGAGCTGGCGATCGAGGTACTCAAGGGGGCGATGCCCGCGCTCGCCCCGAGCGCGATGGCGTACCTCGGGCTTCTCGGTCTGCTCGTCTGTTTTCGACATCCAGCGCTCGCGCCGGAGGGCGGCGCGACATGAACGCATCATCCACGGGAGATCCACCATGCACGGAGCACGGCTGACCACGCTGGCCCTGACGGCCGCGATTCTACTGACCTGGACGCCTGCGGGCGCCCAGGTCGGCAGGAACCTCGGTCTGGTGAACCCGAACCTCGCCACGGCCGCTGAGCTGAGCGGGGTGACCGGCCTGCCCCCCACCGCCCAGGAGGAGATCCTGGGCGCCCGCCCCTTCCTGCGCATGGCAAACCTCCATGCCGTCGTCTCGAAGCACGTAGCCGAGGACGCCTACGACGGCATCTATGGTGCCATGTGGATCCCGATCGACCTCAACGACGTGACCGACGAGGAGATCCTCCTGATCCCCGGCATCGGCCAGCGGATGCTACACGAGTTCGAAGAGTACCGGCCCTATGCGGCGCTGGCACAGTTCCATCGGGAGATCGGCAAGTACGTCGACGACGACGAGCTCGCCCGCATGGAGCAGTACGTTTACGTGCGCATCGATCTCAACACCGCATCGGCAGAGGACATCCTGACCATTCCCGGCGTGGGCAATCGCATGCTGCACGAGTTCGAGGAGTACCGGCCGTACTCCGCGATGGCTCAGTTCCGCCGTGAGATAGGGAAGTACGTCGACGCCAGCGAGCTGGAGCGCCTGGCTCGCTACGTCGAGATCCGCTGACAGGCAGCGGGCTAGAAGGGTGACCGGAAGGGGGGCGGCGCGGAGGCGCTGCCCCCCTCGATGAACCGGATACGATAGGGCCCACCCGGCTCTGTACCCTCGGCGAGAAGGTAGAAGTCGTGGAAGCCGGGTCCGGTCGCGGTCAACGCCGCCTCGGCGCCGGGCTCGAGCCAAGCCGACGCACCTGCGGGGGAGCCGTCGGCCAGATGCAGAAGCCGGAACCTGAACGAGGCCGTGGCGAGGGCCGTCATGTCACCGCCGGTGGTCAGGATCGCCGCGTAGCCGTCCGCTGGCCGCTCGACCCCGGGCTCGTCGGCCGGCGAGCGCCTGCAGTCGCCGGAGTTGATTCGTCCCTCCGCGACCGATCCGTATGTGACCGAGGACTCGCGCCCGCAGCCCTCCTGGGGCACGGACTGCGGCACGGTCCACAGGGAGTAGGCTCCACGGGGCGCCTGGGCGGGGGTGTCCCCGCGTAGGTACGACGACGCGCGCAGCACGTACGCTCCTGCGGGGAAGAGGTGCTCACGGGTCAGGGTCGACACCGAGTCACTGGCCCACCCGGAGAGCTGGCTCTCGCCTAGGTAGGTGGGCACGAACGGCAGGAATCCGTCCGTGCTGAGGGTGAGGTCGAACAAAGTCGCTGATGGCAGCGTCAACAGGTAGGCGTCCCCGAGCCTACCGTCCCGATCGAAGCAATCGGTCGCGTCCAGGGTTCCCGATACCGTGTCGCCGAGCTCGAGCGGGAAGGGGCTCGCAGCGCACGGATCCGCGTCGGGCATGGGGTCGAGGATCGGTCCGCACGCCGCCACCAGTGCGGCCGGCCAGACCAGAACCCGCGAGCGGCGGCGGCAGGCCGGGCCCGCACCGGCGGATGGCGTCAGCCGCGTCTCCCGCTGCCTAGCACGACATGCACTTGTGGTTGTTCTTGGAGCCGAGGCTCTCCAGTAGCGCGATCGTCTCCGGGAACGGCTGGACCCGCTGCTGGGGACCGTTGGCCATGTCCGCGGTCGTCTGACCCCGCCGGCTGATCACGGTCGCATCGGCCCCGTGATCGGCGAGGTAGCGGATCATCTCGTTGTCACCACGGGCCGCGGCGTTGTGCATGGCTGAATAGCCATCGTGATCGCGCACGTTCACGTCCACGCCCAGGTCCTCGACCAGATACCGCACCGCAGCCATCCAGCCGTCCGGCACGTGGTTGTGCTGCTGCCCCACCCGCGAGGTCCCGTACCCTACGCCCGAAGCCGCGTGAAGCGGGTGCACGGCTGGTCCGCCGGCCTCCACGGGCGGAAGGCCTGACGGATCCTCCTCCACCTCCCCGGGCTCGTCGGGATCCCCGCCTCGGCGTCGCTCCGCAGGCTTCACGGTCGGGATGTTGGGATCGGCGCCGTAGGCCACCAACAGCCTCATCGCGTCCACGTCCAGCGAATAGGCCGCTCGCCAGAACGCGGTCGCGCCCGCGTAATCGACGCCGATGCGGCCGGCGTTGTATACGGCGTACCAGATGTGTGTGTCGAGCCGCTGGTTCACGTCTGCGCCCGCCTCGAGCAGGGCCTTCATGAGCTCGAGGTGCGTCGTGCGCTGCTGCTGCCATGCGGTCGGTTGCGGATACCATGTTCGGTGTGCCCAGCGGCTGTTGACCGTCGCGAACAGCGGACCGGCACCGTCTTCGCTGAGCATGTTGGGGTCCGCACCCCGGCCGAGCAGCTCCACCGCCAGGTCGTAGTTCCCGTTGATCACGGCCACGAGCAGAGGGGTGGAATGATCTCCGCCCGTGATGGCGTTCACTTCGGCGCCGGCGTCCAGGAGCAGCTCGGCTGCCTCGATTCGGCCGTCGCGGGCCGCGTAGTGGAGCGCCGTCATGCCTCCCTGGCGCCCCACCAGATCGGAATAGCCCAGGGGCTGCGGCCGGGGCGTCGACGGCTCCGCTCCTCCCTTCGCCGACGGCCCCTCGACGGTGGTGGGCCGGTCGGGATCGGCGCTCCCCGTCGCGGGGTGCACCTCGGCAGCGGCTCTCGAGGAGTCGGGCATCGGGGAGGGCCTCTCTCCGCCGGCTCGGGTCGCTGCCGGAGTCGCCGCCTGCCGCCCCCCCCCCTGCGCCGGTGGATCCTCGCCCCTGATGGCGGCCATCACACGCTGCCGTTGACGCCGGTCTGCCGCGTCCTCCTTCGTGAGCTCGACGTAGTCCACGACCCGGGTCTGGAGGGATGGATCTGCCCCTCCATCAAGCAGCGCCCGCATGACCTCGAGTCGGCCCATGCCGGTGGCGAACATCAGAGGGGTCCGGTCCGAGTGCGAGTCCCGCGCATCGACGGTCGCACCGTGCTCGAGCAACACCTCGACGGTCCCAACGTCACCGGACTCCGCAGCGAAGTGGAGCGGCGTCGCGCCGGTGTGGGTGAGCACCTCCGCATCGGCGCCGCCCTCGAGGAGCGTGCGTACCACCACGGCGAAGCCGCGTTGGGCAGCGAAGTGGATCGGCGCATACCCTCCCAGACGCGTGGTCGCCTGCGGATGAGCTCCGGCGTACAGGAGCATGCTGGTCATCTCGGCGTCCTGATTCAACGCGGCCCAGTGCAGGGCGGTCATCCCGTCGCCCTGCGCGGCGTTCACGTCGGCGCCCTCGCGCACGAGGGCACGCACCGCCTCCAGATCGCCTCGCTCCGCGGCATCCGCGACCGGCGACTCTATGGGGACGGCGATCGCGCCCGTGATCAGCAGCACGCCGGCGAAGCCCAGGTTCCTGATCCGCAGTAAACGCATCACAGCCTCCGACGGGCCACGCGCCCGCCCTCGCTCGGGTCCGACGTTCCGCTCGGTCACCGCTCCGAATTCCCGCCGGCTGACGGCGCCTCATCGGGCTGGGTCGTGGCGGCCGCTCGCGCCTGCTGGAAGGCGGGGCTGTGCACGACCCCCATCACGAAGGAAGACATAGGGTAGCCGTCGGCCTGGGCGCTCCGCGTGATGCCACGGACCGTCGGCTGATCGTAGTACTCGACCCGGCGCCCGATCGCATACGCCATGAGGTTCTCCGTGAACGTGCGCAGGAAAACCTCCGGCCTGGCGAGGAGGGCTCGTCGAAGGTCGGCCGGCCCCGCCAGCTGTGTGCCGTCGTACATCTCGCCTACCGGGTCCACCGGGTTACCGCCGTCCCTCAGCCGCCAGGCGCCCGTCACGTCGAAGTTCTCGAGGGCGAGCCCGATGGGATCGATGAAACGATGACACGAGTTGCAGGTCGGGTTGGCTCGATGCTGCTCCATCCGTTCGCGCACGGTCAGGACGCGGCCATCCTCGTCACCCGGGGTGACCTCGAGGTCGGGGACGTTCGGCGGTGGGGGAGGAGGGGGAGAGCCCATGAGCACCTCCATAACCCATTTGCCGCGCAGCACGGGAGACGTCCTCGTGGCATGCGAGGTCTGGGTCAGGATGCTGCCGTGCCCCAGAAGCCCGCGCCGCCGGTCATCCGGGTACTTCACCATGCGGAACTCGGCACCGGACACGTTCGGAATGCCGTAGTGCCGCGCCAAACGCTCGTTCACGAACGTGTAGTCGGCACCGAGAAGGTCGAGAACACTCTCGTCCGCGCGCACGAGGTGGTCGAAGAGAAGCTCGGTCTCCCGGACCATCGCCTCGGCCAGGGTCGCGTCGTAGTACGGATAGTCCAGAGCGTCCGGGTGGACCTTTTCCAGATCGCCCAGCCGCAGCCACTGGGCCGCGAAACGGGTGGACAGGGCCTGCGAGCGCGGATCCGCCAACATGCGGCGGACCTGTTGATCCAACGTCGCCGGCACCGAGAGCCTGCCGCTGCTCGCCAGATCCAGGAGCTCCTGGTCGGGTCCGGTTCCCCACAGGAAAAACGAGAGACGCGACGCCAGGTCGACGTCCGTGATCCTGTACACGGTTCCCTGAGCACCGCGGTCGGCCTCCGTACGGAAGACGAAATGCGGGCTCGCGAGAACCGCCTGCAGCGCAAGGCGCACCCCCTCCTCGAAGCCACCCTGCTCTTCCCCCAGGTCGTAGAAGGACATCAGGCCGTCCACGTCCCTGCGCTCGACCGGCCGCCTGTAGGCCTTGGCGGCGAGGCGTTCCACGATGTCCTCGGCGCACGGGCGGGCCTCCTCCGGCTTCGTGGGGCGACACGAGAAGATCAACCGCCGCGACGGAGTGTCGGAGACACCGGTGGGATCGAACGGCCCGACCACCGTGAACGACTGCAGGTGCGGAAACGTGGTGATCCCGTAGTCGAGGCCGATCTGAGTGTCGGCCAAGGTGTGGTCCTGCGGAGTGATCAGGTCGTCGACCGGTCCCTCGAACCGCTTGAGGAACGCCGCCGTGACCCGGTGGGGTCCGGCTCTCACGAAGATCGAGTCGGTCGACAGGGTCATGCCGGACGGATCCGAATCGGACATCCAACGGTCGACGTCCAGAAGGGCCACGCGCTCGCCGTCGATGGAAACCTCGATCTGCTCCCCGCGCTGTGAGCGTCCGTACAGCTCGCCCTCGGGGGCGGAATACAGCATCGGACGAAAGACATACTCGCCGTCCGCCGGAAACGCGTGGATGACCGACACGCCACCACGCGTCCCGAACGGCGCCCCGGGGACGCGCTCCTTCTGGGATTGCGTGCGCGGAATCCGGTACGGCGTCGAGGCCGGGTCCGCCCCGGGATCCCCGACGGCGTCCCGAGACACCTGGAACGCGGCGCGCAGGTAGCCCTCCATGAGCGTCGCGGACGGAAGCTGCACGTCCGCGATGTTGTCGAAGTTCGCGCTCTTGGTATCGAGGGGGAGGAACGCGTCGACATCCACATCCAACCCCAGGAGATCCTTCACCGACGCCCGATACTCGGCGCGGTTCAGGCGTTGGAACGTCCGATGGCCCGGGTTGGGCTCCGCCGCGGCGAGCCCGTCCATCGTGCTCTCGAGGGTGAGCATGAGCGCATCGAGCGAATCGATGCTGGGACGGCGGGCCCCGGGAGGGGGCATCATCCCCGCACGGAGCTTGCGGATCATCTTCTCCGCCACCGCTCCGTTCTCCCCGGCGTTCGCGATGTCGAAGGCCTCCAGGGACAGATTCCCGGTCAGACGTCGATCGCTGTGGCAGCGAGTGCAGTAGCGGTCTACCACCGCGTCCGCGACGGCGACGTCGTCCCCCGGTTCGGACCTCCGGTCCCGTTGCCGAGCCGTCGATGCGTGGGCGGCGCCGGACAAGATGGTGCGGCGCTCTCCGAAGCTTCCGCTGTCGAAGATGGTGGCGCTCGTGACCAACATGAGCGCCAGGACCCCCAGCGGGGCCATCGGGTGGGCAGGATGGATCATGAGAACCCTCGGGTTTCTACGGCCGACGGCCGGACATGCCTGTGACGGCCGCTCAGCCCACCCATGATAGGTGGCTCGCGGGCCGATCGTCCAGCAGAAAGGACACGCCGAGCCCGGGTGGCGCTGACCCCCTACCCCCTGTAGCGTCCACAGGACGCCGGCCACATCTCACTCCCCGCGCATCTCTGTTGCCATCCCTCGCCCGAAAGATCGCCCAGCTGTCCGCGGTCGTCGCGCTCGCGGGCGCCTGCCGGGCGCAAGCGCCTCCGGATCAGGAGGACCTCCCGGTCCAACTCCTCCTGGGGACCGCGCCGGCGGCGGCCCGAGGTGTGCCCACCGTCGTCCTCCTACGCCCCCAGGAAGTCACGGGAAGGAGCATGCGACGGGACACGCTGGTCATGGACCAGTTCGGCATGGCCTTCTCCCCCGGCCTGCTGGTGTTGGAGCGTGGCCAGACCGTGCGCTTCCAGAACAGCGAGGATGTGGTGCACAACGTCCAGGTCAGATGGCTGGATCGCGACTCCACGCTGTTCAACGCGGGGACCGCACAGGGGTCGCCCTTCCACTTCACGTTCGAAGAGACGGGCTCGTACGACGTTTACTGCGACATCCATCCGGGAATGACGGCCATGCTGCTCGTCCACGATGCGGCCATGGTAGTCACCGCCGCACGCGATGGCTCATTCCGCTTGGAGGACATCCCCCCAGGCTCGTATTCGGTCGAGGTCTGGAGCGCCGACCCGCGGCTCCGCGGGCGCCGGAGCGTCGTGGTAGGAGTCGGACGCACCGAGCTCGATCTGCGCGATCGCTAGGTGTCCAGCACCCGTGGCGGGACGCCCAACCGTTTCGGGGCGTCGCCGAGGATGCCCTCCGCCGCGAGCGCGACGGCCAGGGCGAGCTCGTCCTCGCCGCCCGGCGCGACGATCTGCAGCCCGACGGGAAGGCCCGCTTCGTCCCGGCCGACGGGGATCGTCACCGCACACAGGCCCAGGACGCTGACCGGACACGTCGGCCGGAGCGCAGTGGCATTCACGGCCGCATAGGGTCCGATCTCCGATACCGTGTCCACGGGAGGTGGCGTGAGCAGATGCGTGGGAAGCGCGAGCACGTCCACATCCGTGAAGAGCGCCGGCGCCGCTTCCGCCAGCCGCTGCCGTTCGTCCAGAGCGGCGCGGTAGGCCTCCATCGGCCGCGCCGCGGCGGCCTCGATCCGCCGACCGACGATCGGATGGAGGATCCCAGGCCATTCGGGGAGCCGCTCGTGGAGGAACCGTAGGCACTCCACCCCTGCGATCCCCCCGGTCGCATAGAGATCGTGGGCCTCGTCGAGGAGCCCGCCGTGGGCCCCGCCGACGGGCCAGGAAGCGGCCGCCAGCTCCTCGAGCGCACCCCTGAGAACCGACGCGATGTCCGCCTGACAAGCCGCCCAGATCCCGCATTCCGGTACGGCCACGCGGAATCCACCGGAGGCCCTTTCCGCCAGCCGACGGCGAAGGGCGCTGGGCCCTCCCGATCCCTGATCCACCGAGCCGAAGAACCAGACGGCGTCCTCCACCGAACGCGTCAGGGCACCCACCGTGTCCAGGGTATCACTGAGCGGTACCACGCCGTCGGTGGGCCACCGTCCCTTGGTCGTCTTCTGCCCGACGACGCCGCTCATGGATGCGGGGATGCGGATCGATCCGCCGGTATCCGTTCCGAGAGCCACCAAAGCCGATCCCTCCGCCAGGCTCACGCCGGCACCACTCGAGGATCCCCCGGGAATCCTGTGGACCGATGCGTCCCACGGGTTTCGGGGCGTCTCCCAGTTCGGGTTCAGGCCCACTCCCCCGTACGCCATCTCCACCGTGTGCGTCTTCCCGGTGAGGACGGCACCCTGGGCACGCAGACGGGCGACGAGCCACGCGTCCCTGGACCACTCGGCCGGGAGCGCTCGCCGCGTCCCGGCGAACGTCGGCAGATTGTCGACCGCGTACAGGTCCTTGACGGAGAACGGAATACCACACAAGGGAGGGGGCGTGCGCTCGGAGGCCAGCCGCTCGTCCGCCGCGCGCGCGGCCGAGCGCGCGCCGTCGGCATCGAAGAGCTTGTAGGCATGAAGGCGCCCGTGACGGGCCTCGTGCCGTTCGATGGCCACTTCGACCAGGTCTGCCGCCCTGACCTCGCCGGCTCTCAGCGCAGCCGCGACGTCGGGAAGAGAGCGATCCAGGACCGAAGACAAGCCGAGCTCAGCAGCCGACGCAGTTGTGGTTGTTCTTCGAGCCCAATCGCTCGAGCAGCGCTACCGTCGCGGGGAAGGGTGGAATGCGCTGTACCGGACCGTTCGCCATGTCCGCCGTGGTCTGCCCGGTGCGCGCCACAGCGGTGACATCCACCCCCTTCGACACGAGATAGAGGATGAGCTCGTCGTCACCACGCGCGGCCGCATGGTGAATCGCGTTGTATCCGTTGTGGTCCCGGACCGTCGGATCCACCCCGAGATCCTCGACGAGGTAGCGTACGGCCGGCAGCCACGCGCCGGGTACGTGCCGATGGATGTTGCCGGCGTAGCCCTCTCCGTAGCCAACCCCAGACGCAGCGTGGATCGGCCACACGCCGGGACCTCCGATGGAGACGGGCGGGAGGCCTGAGGGGTCCGGCCGATCGTCGCCGCCGCCACCACGGCGTCTCTCCGGCGGTTTCACGGTCGGGACGTTCGGGTCGGCGCCTCGTGCCACCAGGAGCTTCATCGCCGGCACGTCCAACGCGTACGCGGCCCTCCAGAACGGTGTCGCGCCCATGCGGTCGACGCCCAGATAGTCGTCCCCGAACGTCGTGAACCAGAGCTGCTTCGACAGCCGGACATTCGGGTCCGCACCCCGGTCCAGGAGCGCCGTCATCAGCTCCAGATAGGTCGTCCGCTGCTGCGCGGCGTACGTCGGCTGGGGGTGGCGCGACTTGGGGATCCACTCGGTGTTCAGCGTTGCATAGAGCGGCGTGGCGCCGGCGTCGCTCGCCAGAGTCGGGTCCGCGCCCCGTTCGAGAAGGCGCATCGCCAGATCGAAGTGGCCGTTGACGGTGGCCATGAGCAGCGGAGTGGTGTGGTCGCCGGCGCTGGGCTGGTCCACGTCCGCGCCCCGGTCCAGGAGCGCGAGGACGGTCTCGGCGTGGCCCTCTCGCACCGCGAGAAGCAGGGGCGTCAGGCCGCCGTAACCGCCGATCAGCTCCGCCTGGGTCAGCGGTTGGGGCCCCCGGTCGCGCTGACGTTCGTTGACCTCGGCGCGAGAGAGTCCCTCGGTCGGGGGGGGTTCGCCGGCGACCGCCCGCGTGCCGCCTGCGCCCGTCGAAGCCTGTCCCTGCGCCCGTAGGGCCGTGACGTCGAGCGCGTGCTCCCGCTCGGCTGCCCGGTCCGCCTCGTCGCGGGATGGCAGGTCGAGGACTCGCGCGGTCCGCGACGGGTCGGCGCCGCCGTCGATGAGCGCCTCGACCACCCCGGTGCGTCCGGCCGCGGCGGCGAACATGAGCGGCGTCTGCCCCCAACGCTCTTCCAGGGCGTCCACGGCCGCACCTCGCGCCAGCAACGCGGTCACCGTGGCGATGCTGCCCGAGGCGGCCGCAAAGTGGAGCGCCGTGACGCTCCCGGTGGTGGTTCGCGCGTCGGCGGACGCGCCGGCCGCGAGAAGAAGGGTGACGACGCGGTCGAAGCCGCCTCGTGCCGCCAGGTGCAGGGGCCGGTACGCGCCCACCCGCGTCTGCCGCTCCACGTCTGCGTGCACGTCCAGGAGGAGCCGGGCCACCGCCGTGTCTCCCCGCTCCCCCGCCCAATGGAGGCCCGTCATCCCGTCGCCCTGCGCCGCGTCGGGATCGGCGCCCGCGTCAAGGAGCGCGCGCACCGCGGCGACATCGCCGTGCATGGCGGCGTCCGCCACGGGCGACTCCACGCGAGAGGCACCGGCGGCGATGAGCGCCACCGCCAGGGCACCGAGTAAGCGGGCCACGCCGACCCTCCTCACAGCGCGAGCGTCCCCGTGCTGTCTCCGAACTCGGCGACGTCGTCCATCCCGAGCCGGTGCATCAGCGTCAGCATGGCGTTGGCCATCGGCGTGCCGTCGGGGGCCCGCACGTGCTCCCCGCCCCGCATCGCGCCATTGGCGCCGCCCAGCACGATCAGGGGGCAGCGCCGATGGTTGTGGAGGTTCCCGTCGGCCATGGGGGACCCGTACACGACCATGGTCTTGTCCAGAAGGTTCGCATCGCCCTCCTGGATTTCGCGGAGCCGGTCGAGGAAGTAGGGGAGCTGGCCGACGTGGTAGGTGTTGATCTTGGCGAAATCGAGAACCGCGTCCTTCCTGCCTCCGTGGTGCGACGACGGATGGAACGGCGTGTCCGTTCCGCTTTCGGGATAGACCCGCGAGGAGGCGTCGCGGCCGAGCTTGAACGAGAACACCCGGGTCATGTCCGACGCGAACGCCAGCGCCTGCAGATCGAACATGAGACGCACGTGCTCGCCGAACGAGTCGGGGACCCCCGCGGGCGCGCCCGGAAGATCGCGGGGCTCGCCGCTGGTGTTGTGGGCCTCGACGCCCTGGATCCGCCGCTCCAGCTCGCGGACGTTCTCCAGGTAGCGGTCCAGCCGCTCCACATCGTTGGGGCCCAGGGTGCGCTTGAGCTTTGCAACGTCACCGGCGATCCAATCGAGGATGCTGCCGGTGCTCCGGCGCCTGACCGCTCGCTCCTCCGCGCTGCCCCCCGCCCCGAACAGCTGATCGAACGCCACGCGTGGGTCGCGGATCATCGGGAGGGGCTCGGTGGGCGACGCCCAGGAGATCGTATCCGTGTATACGCACGCATACCCGTACGCGCAGCCGCCAGCCTGGTCGACGTTCTCGATGCACAGCTGCATGGACGGAATGGGCGTCCCCTGACCGGATCGCGTCGCGTAGAGCTGGTCCAACGAGGTGCCCACGTGGACGTCCGAGCTCTCGGTCTGCCGGGGGTGCGCCTGGGTCAGGAAGACCGCGCTGGATCGGAAGTGGTCGCCGCCGATCTCCTCGGCCTTGGCCGGCTCCGCCTGACGCACGTCGGTGTTGCTGATGATGGTGAGGTAGTCCCGGTACCGCTCCAGCGGCCGAAGCGCGCTGGGCGTGAGGTCGAAGTCGCGTCCGGTCTCGGCAGGGGCCCAGAGGTGCTGCGTGGCGCCCCACTCGTTGCTGCCAGCGGCCCCATGGACGATCTCGATCGCCACGAAGCGCGTGGGATCCGATTCCACCTTGCGCCGACCGAACAGACGTCCAGCCGGAACCATCGCGTCCAGGAAGGGGAGGGCGACCGCGGCGCCCATCCCCCGGACGAAGGTACGCCGGGGCATGCTTCGACCGGTGATGAAATCCATGACCTTCCGCTCCTGGGCGCGCCGGGGTGCGTCCAGCTTATTGCGTGTCTCCGCGGTCCACCAGCGTCTTGATGGCCCTCTCCGCCCGACCGGTGAGTCCCGGGTCGCCGAGCCGTGCCGCCCAGGTCGGGAGCGCGTTCCGGGGTCCCCTCCACCGAAGCGACTCCACGTCGCTGAAGAGGGGAGCATCCGTCCGTAGCGTCGCGAGGTCCTTGAACAGCAGGGCCCGATCGCGCTGGTCGCCGAGCGTGTCGTCCGGGAAGTCCTCGATCGGCCCGTGGCGGTTCAGGAGTCGCGCCGCTCCGACACGCCCCACGCCCCGGATTCCTGGAAAGCCGTCGGCGGCGTCACCGACCAGGGCCAGAAAGTCGGGGACGAGCCCCGGATCGACCCCGAACTTCTCTCGGACCCCGGCGGCATCCCGGATGGAGCCGGAACGGCGGTCGGCCTGGACGACCCGCTCGCCACGCACGCACTGGGCCAGGTCCTTGTCGGGGGTCCAGATGACCACCTTGGCCACCCGCGCATCCCCGGCGGCGAGGGTCGCCGCCGACGCCAGGGCGTCGTCGGCCTCGAGGTCGGTCATGGGCCAGACCGTCACGCCCAGCGCCTCGAGCGCCCCCTCCAGAGGCTCGAACTGGGCGCGTAGGGCCGGCTCCATGCCCTCGCCTGTCTTGTAGCCGGCCCAGAGATCGTTGCGGAAGGACTCGACGACGTGGTCGGTCGCGACGCCCAGGTGCGTCGCGCCCTCCTCGAGCATTCGGAGCACGGTGCGTACGACACCCAGAACGGCGCCGAGCGGTGGGTCGTCACCGTCGCGGAAGCGGCGGAGCCCGTAGAAATGACGGAACAGCTCGTAGGTGCCGTCCACCAGATGCACGATCATCCGGGGACGGCTACCCCTCCCGATCGCTGACGGGGGCGACGGTCCGGGGGAGGGTGGCTCGCTGCTTCTGGAAAGCGCCGCTGCCGATGACGCCCAGGATGAAAGCCGACATCCGGTAGCCCTGCGTCGCAGCGTCGCGCACGATGGCGCGCACGGTCGGCTGGTCGAAATACTCGACCCTGCGGCCCAGCGCATACGTCATCAGGTTCTCGGTGAACGAGCGCAGCAACGGCTCCGGACGCGCAAGCAGGGCAGCCCGCAGGTCGGCCGGGGACCCGATCGGCGTTCCATCGTACAGCTCGCCGCGTGTATCCAACGGGGCGCCATTCTCGCGGATACGCCACTTTCCGGTACCGTCGAAGTTGTCGAGCGCGAGCCCGATGGGGTCCATGAAGCGGTGGCAGGAATTACAGGTCGGATTGGCCCTGTGCGCCTCCATACGCTCACGAGTTGTCAGGACGCGCCCCTCGACCGACTCGGCGGTCTCCTCCAGGTCGGGCACGCCCGGTGGAGGCGGTGGTGGTGGCGTGCCCAACAGGACCTCCATCACCCACTTTCCACGCAGCACCGGCGACGTCCGGCCGGGGTGCGACGTGAGCGTGAGGACGCTGCCGTGGCCCAGAAGCCCCCGACGGGAGTCGTCGGGATAGGTCACCCGCTGGAACGCGTCTCCCGCGACCCCCTCGATCCCATAATGCTCGGCGAGCGTCTGGTTCACGAACGTGAAGTTCGCCGTATAGAGCTCCAGAGCGCTCCGGTCGTCACGGACGAGGCTGTTGAAGAACAGCTCCGTCTCGGAGCGCATCGCGCTGGCGAGCTGGAGATGGTAGTCGGGCTGCAGCCGTACGTCCGGATGGATCTTGTCCAGGTCCTGCAAGCGGAGCCACTGGCCCGCGAAACGCGCGCCCAGCGCTTCCGCCTTCGGGTCCCTCAACATCCGGCGCGCCTGTCGCTCAAGCTCATCGCCTCCGCTGAGCGCGCCCTCTTCGGCCACACGGGAGAGCTCTTCGTCCGGAGGCCCTCCCCACAGGAAGTACGAGAGCCGCGAAGCCAGATCGACGCCGGACACCGGGTAGACCTCCCCGGGCCGGACCATCGCCGGCGGCTCCTCGAAGCGGAATACGAAGTGAGGGCTCGACAGGATCGCCTCGAGGGCGGATCGCACTCCCTGCTCGAAGCCGCCCTCGGCCGCGCCGACCTCCCAGAAGCCCATCAGGGCCGCGGTCTCGTCGCCCTGCACGGGCCTCCGGAAGGCCTCGCGCGCGAGGGTCGCGACGATGCGCTCGGCGCAGCGTCGCTCCTCGGAGGGGGCCGTGGGAACGCAGGACAGCACCCTCCGTCGGCTGGGCGAGTCGGACACCCCCCGGGCGTTCCACGGCCCGGCGATCACCAGATCTCGAAGGTGCGGAAGGGACATCACGCCATAGGTGCCGGCGATCGCCGTGCTCGCCAGCGACCAGTCGTGCGGAGATACGAGATCCTGGACGGGACCCTCCGCAGCTCGTAGGAACGCCGCGCTCACCCGTCGCTGACCCGAGCGCACCAAGATCGGAGGGGTGCGCAGCTCGACCCCGTTCGGGTCGGAGACGTGCATCCAGCGGTCGATGTCCAGGAGCGCGACACGTTCGCCGTCGATCGAGATCTCGAGCTGCTCCGGCACCTCGGCGGAGTTCAGTGCCGAGCGACCGTTGCCCACCATCGCGCCCGTCGTCTCGTGGTGGAACGAGACGCGGAAGACGTACTCTCCGTCGGCCACGAAGGTGTGCAGGACCGACGTGCCGCCCCTCGTGCCGAACGGGGCGCCCTCCGCGCGCTCCATCTGCGAGGCCCAGCGCGGCACCGAGTACTGCTTTTCCGCCGGTGCCGCCCCGGTGTATCCGAGGGCGAGACGGCTGATCTCGGCGGCCGCGGTCAGGTAGGCGTCGAGGAGCGTGGGCGAGAGGAGCTGTGCATCCGCGATGTTGTCGAAGTTCGCGCTCTTGGTGTCCAGCGGGAGATAGTCACCGGCGTCGACCTCGAGATCCAGGAGGTCCCGGATCGAGCGCTCGTACTCGGCGCGGTTCAGACGCTGGAAGGGCCGGCCTCCCGGATCGGGGTGCTCTGCCGCGAAGCGGTCGAGCCGGGCTTCCAGCGCGACGGCGAGGGCCGTGAGTGAGTCGCCACCGGGCCGATCCGTCCCCGGCGGGGGCATCATTCCCGCCCTCAGCTTGCGGATCATGCGCTCGGCGATCTCGGCGGATTCCGGGGTCGCCTCGGGTCGCTGGGCGTCGAAACGTTCCAGCGACAGGTTCCCTCGCAGCCTCCGGTCGTTGTGGCACCGGACGCAGTACTCCTGGACGACTGCGTTGGGATCGTCGGCCACGGCCGCGCCGCGGACCACCGGCGCCGTGGCCCCTGGCGGAGGGTTCGCGGCGCCCGGGGCCTGCATGGCCAGGGCGACGCCGGCCGCACAAAGGGCGGCGGGAAGGTGCTTCATGACGGCAGGTTAGTGCCCGCCCGGCTGGCGGGCCAGCGCTTTCACCGGCACCGTCGCGCCAGCCGGCACCTCGGGAGGGGGCGTGCTCCCCGGACGGGGCTTCACCATCTTGGTGGCCTGGCTCGCCGTCTTCTTCCCCCCTCCCCGTCCAGGAGCGTCATGACGAACGCCGATTACTCGCCCCGCGAGCGCCTCTGGCTCTGGCTCGTGGCAGGCGTCGGCCTGGTGGGGATCAACGGAGCGTTCCTGGTGGGCCTCGCGACCCCGGGCACGCTCACGGCCGCGTTGGGCAACCCGATCGCCGCAGCCTTCATGGCGGAGGCGCTCATCCTCGTGGCCCTCATGGCCTACCTTCTCGCCAGGTGGAACGTCGCCAGGCTGCGATGGCCCTGGCTGGTGGTGCTGTCCCTCTTCGGCGGGCTGGCCTTCGCGATCCCGTTCGTGATCCTCTGGGGCCGACCCGGAGCCGCGTCCGGAGACCCCGTATCCAACACTCCTTGAGGATGATGACAGCGTAAGGTAAGCTATCGCTGTTAGGGTCATTCCAGGGGAAGCCATGGGCAGCACACAGCGGCGGGCACGCGCCACCGCG
>QJYK01000256.1 GCA_003248075.1 Gemmatimonadota bacterium
GCCATCGTGGGAACCGACGCGGTCAGGGTCCCCGTCAGCGTCGGCCGGGAGCTCGGAATCCCGTTGGTGCTCTTCGCGGGCGCCGTCGGGAAAGCGCTTTGGGTGCGGCTCGACGCTCCTGCGGGAATGCCCCTCGCTCGCCACGACTTCCCCGAGCTCTTCGGCGCGCTGGACGACATCCGGAACGCGCTTCGCGGACCCCGTCTCCACGTAGTCCTGCTCAACGACCAGTTCAACGCCTCGATCACGCAGATCCCCCGGCTCGGGGTTCTGGGCTGGCACCGGAACCACCTCGTCCTCGGCCTCCCGTTGCTCCTGGCCCTCACGCGGGAACAGCTTCTGGCCGTGCTGGCCCACGAGTATGGGCATCTGTCAGGCTCCCACGGAAAGATCGGAACCTGGATCTACCGGATCCGCAGGACGTGGCATCAGCTGATGATGACCTTCGCGGAACGGCGGGGCGTAGCGGCGGTCCTGATCAAGAGATTTGTGGGCTGGTACGCGCCGTACTTCAATGCCTACTCGTTCGCGCTCGCGCGCTCCGAGGAATACGAGGCGGACCGCGCGGCTGCGGCATTGGCGGGGTCGACCGACACCGGCGGCGCGTTGGTGAGGATCGCGACCGCGGCGCGGTACCTCGACCGCGACTATTGGCCGGGCGTGTTCGCGCAGGCCGACCAGTCACCCACCCCCTCACAGGCCCCTTACAGACATTTCGCGCACAGCACCGACTTCGGACTGCCGAGCGAGCGGGCGGTCTCTCTGCTGGACGAGGCGCTCAGCGCGGAGACCGACCTGGGTGACACCCATCCGTCCCTCTCCGATCGACTGACCGCCCTGGGTGTGGCGCCCCGGATCCCCGAGGCGACGGACGAGAGCGCGGCCAGGAGCTTTCTCGGCCCCCATCTCGACCGGATCGTGGCGGACTTCGACCAGGGCTGGCGCGCCTCGTGTGCACCCTGGTGGGCCGAGCGGCACGCCCGGGTCCAGGGGGCTCGCGCCCGCCTCGTCGAGCTCGCCTCGAAGCCCCAGAGCGACCTCACCGTCGACGAGCTGCTCGAGCGCGCCAGACACGTGGATGACCTCGACGGCCGCGACGCGGCGCTGCCGATCTACCGGCAGGTGCTGGAGCGGGACCCGCGCGTGCCGGTCGCGCGGGCGATCGTCGGCTTGGCGATGCTCCGGGACGGTGACGAGGAGGGAATCGACATGATCGAGGGGGCCATGGCGGCCGACGCGGATCTCACGATCGCCGGGAATCAGGCCCTCCGGAACCACTTCGCGGCCCAGGGCGACCTCGAGCGTGCGAACGCCTACCACCGTCGGGCCGCGGAGCATGCCGAGAAGCTCGAACGCATCCAGGCCGAGCGCTCGACGATCCCCTTCCAGGCGGTCTACGATCCCCCGGACCTGGAGGCCGGGGCGCTCGACGAGCTCGTGGCGCGGCTCCGTGCCGACTCCTTCGTCCGACACGCGTACCTGGTGCGGAAACGCCTGGAGCTGTCCGACGAGCCTGTCTACGTCCTGGGCGTGACCGGATCCTTCCGGTTCACCCTTAAGGACGACCGGGCGGCCGTCGCGGGAAGGATCGCGAGCGCGTTGGACCTGCCGATCGACCTGTACGTGGTCGTGCTGGCGGGGGACAACCGGAAGCGCCTGCTTCCGATCCTGAAGAAGGTGAAGGGCGCCAAGCTCTTCTGAGGAGGCTTCGGACTCCCTGTCTCAGGTGCTCGCATCCCCGACCACGCGCACGCGGACCCGGAGCGCATCGCCCGGCAGGTAGGCGAGTGGGATGTCTTCGGCCTCGACGACAGAAAGGCTCCCCTCCGATGCCCCGGCATCGACCGCGCGCGCCCGCGCCACCCGGGTGGCCTCCTCGAGGGCGCGCTCCCTCCCCACTCCGCTGAAGACCTGGTCCACCTCACCGCTCACCTGAGCGATGGCCGCGCCCACCGCGTTGGCAACGTCACCGTGCGGGACCGTCACCACCTCGCTCACGCCCGGCAGCGCGCTTGGGACCAGGAAGGCCCCTCCACCCACCGCGAGCAACGGCAGCGGTGCGGCATCCACCTTCATCCGGTCCACCCCCTCCTCGAGCAAGGCTCGCACCCGGCCCAGGGCCGGCTCCACCACATCCCGCCCGAGGTCCGCGACGCACGCACGTTCGCCGATGTCGGCAAGTCCCGCGGCCACCGCGACGTCGGTCGCGGTCAGCGCGTCCCCTCCGAAGACGCGGGCCTCGCGCTGGAGGCGGAAGCCGACGCTGCGGGGCCCTACCGACGCTCCGTGCGGCGTCACCAACGAGCCTCCCCCGAGCCCCAGCGACAGGAGGTCGGGCATGCGGAACAGCGTACGCACGCCACCCACCTCCACCACGCGGTTCGCTTCGCGGGGGAAGCCGGCTCTCAGGTGACCGATGTCGGACGTGGTCCCCCCGACGTCCACCACCAGAGCGTCCGTCATGCCGGAGAGGTATGCGGCTCCGCGCATGCTGTTGGTGGGCCCCGACGAGAACGAGTAGACGGGGAACGCCTCCGCGAAGTCCGCGCGCATCACGGTCCCGTCGTTCTGGGTCAGGTAGAGGGGCGCCCGGATGCCGCTTCCCGCAAGCGCATCGGCGAACGCCCGCGTGGTCCGCCTGGCCAACGTCACCAGTGAGGCGTTCAGCAACGCGGCGTTCTCACGCTCCAGGAGCCCGAGCCTCCCCAGCTGGTGCGAGAGGGTCACGGCCACGCCCGGGATCGCATCACGCAGGATATCAGCGGACCGATCCTCGCACTCGGACGTCAACGGACTGAAGACCGAGGTCACGGCCACGGAGCCGATGCCGAGATCCCGGATGCGCGCCGCGGCCTCCCGCACACCCTCTGCGTCGAACGGGACGAGCGGACGCCCGTCCACCTCGTGCCCCCCCTCGACCATGAACACCGCCCCGCGCGCGATCCCGGCCAGCTCCTCGGGCCAGTCCACGAAGGGCGGGAGCGAGCGGCCGCTCGGCAGCCCGATGCGGACGGCAGCGACCGGCTCCAGCTCGCGCCGCTGGACCACAGCGTTCGTGAAGTGGGTGGTGCCCACCATGACGGCGTCGATCGGCCCGGCTTCGCCGCCGATCCCGACAAGCAACTCCACCAACGCGGCGCGGATGCCGTCGGTCACGTCCTCCGTGGTCGGGACCTTCACCGCCGCCCGCACGCCCGAGGAATCCAGCAGCACCGCGTCGGTGTTGGTACCGCCGACGTCGATCCCGATGCGCCTCACGCGCCCTCCGGGTCGAAGACGGACCGGAAGTCGAGGTCGTAGCCGAAGGCCCGAGGACCCACGTGCTCCAACCCGCGCGGCGTCGTCTGGAGCGCTGGGGCGGGAAGGGCCAGGACGCGCACGCGCTGCCCGTAGCGGAGGGCCTCGGTGCCGATCGCCTCGCCGGTGGTGGAGTCCATCACGCAGATCAGATCGGGCACCGTGACACGGACGTCCTGGTCCAGCCACCCGACCGTGTACTCGTTCTGGAAGTCGACCTGGAAGCTCCGGCCGCGGTCGACGTCCAGCCCCTGCATCCGTGCGGTGCCGCGCAGGAAGCCTTCGGTGGTGCGCCGCGCAACGTCCACGACCTTCCCTGTGAAGAGCAGCCGGCCGGCCGCGTGCTCGACCGCGGCCGCAACCGGGTCGGACTTGCTCGCGCGGGCCTCGAGCACGGCGCGCCCCAGCGCGATCGCCTGCGTGACCGTGTGCAGGATCCCCCACTCCTTCACCTCCCTGCCCGTGCGCGGAGCTTTGCACGTCGCCGCCACGGAGCCGAGCTCCGTGCACACCTTGCGACTGATCCGCTCCATCCATTTCCAGCTCGCCACGCGGGACACCACCACAGCGTTCTCGCGCACGTCGGCCAGGGTCAGGGGATAGGGTCGCAGCGCGCCGATCGCGAAGCTGGAGTGCTGCGCCTCGGGATAGGCGCGACCCATGGTGTCGGCGTCCAGCACGGGAATCCCCATCTCCGCCGCGACCATCAGCGGCTGGAACGCGTTGGCGCCCCCGATCTCGAGCGACATGACCGCGTCGAAGCGGCGGCCCAGGTGCTCTTCCATCTGGCGGACCGCCAGGGCCGCGACCTCCGGGTCCGTGAGGCGCTCCTCTCCGACCAGCGGCGCGCCCATGGTCGACACGACGGCCACCCACGCCTCGTCGTCCAGCTCCAAGGGGTCGAGCAGCTGCACCTCCCGCCCCTGTGCATACAGGCGACGGAGATTCAGGAAGGCGTGATAGGGGTCTCCCCCACCGCCCGCGCCCAGGATCCAGGCGCCGGTCGCCAGAGGCGCCAGATCGTCGGCCGGTAGGGGTCGCGGAGCCATGTGGCGCCGAGGATAGTGCCAGCCTACACTGGGCGCCATGCTCTCCGCCGTGACGTTCGTCACCATCGGGCAGACGCCCCGCACGGACCTGGTTCCCGAGCTCGTGGCAAGCCTTCCCGCCTCCACGCGCGTGCGAGAGCTCGGCGCGCTCGACGGGCTGGGGCCCGAATCGGTGGCCGCCCTGGCGCCCGAGGACGGCGAGGCACGCCTCGTGACGCGGATGGCCGACGGCTCGCAGGCCGTCGTATCCCACCGACGGATGCAGGCCCGCCTCCAGGAGCTCCTGGACCGGCTCGAGCAGGACGGCGACACCGTCACCGTGCTGCTTTGTACGGGAGCGTTCCCCGGGCTGAAGGCGCCGGGCCTGTTCCTCGACGCCCAGCACCTCGTGGATCACGGCGTCGCCGGGCTGTGCGCCGAGCTTCGCCGCATCGGGCTGCTCCTTCCCCTCGCCGAGCAGGCAGACGGCTTCCATTGGCGGCCGGCGCCCGATCAGGAGGTGCGCGTGAGCCACGCGTCGCCCTATCAGGCCGACCGCTTCACCGACGCGGGAAACGAGCTGTCCGACTGCGACGTGGTCGTCATGCACTGCATGGGATACACCGAGGAGCAGCGGCGACGCGTCGCGGACGCTTCCGGTCGCCCCGTGCTGCTCGCTCGGCGACTGGTGGCCTCCGCCGTGGCGCAGCTCCTGTGAGCGAGGCCTCGGGCCACCGCGCACATCCGTCCATCTTCGAGCCGTTGACGCTCGTTCTGGGCGTCGCCCTCGCGCTCCTCGGCGCCATCATCGGGGTCCAGCTCCTGACCCGTGTCGGAATCACGCCGAACAGCTCGATCATCGGCGCGATCCTGGCGATCGCCCTCGCACGAGTTCCCCTGGCCGTGCTTCGGCCCCTGGGAAGCCTGCACCGGCAGAACCTCCTGCAGACCGTGATCTCCGGGGCCACCTTCGGCGGCGCCAACGCGCTCCTGCTTCCCGTCGGGATTCCCTGGCTGATGGGGCGCCCCGACCTGATCCCCGCAATGCTGGGCGGCGTGTTCCTGGCCACCCTGGTGGACGTCACCCTGCTCTACCGGGTCTTCGACTCGCGCAGCTTCCCCGCCGGCGGCCTGTGGCCTTCCGGCGTGGCCACCGCCGAGGTCCTGATCGCCGGCGACGAGGGGGGCGGGCGGGCCCGGCTGCTGGCCGCGGGAGGCGTGGCCGGAGGCGTGGGGCAGCTCTTCGGCATCCCCATGGACGTCTTCGGCGTCTGCTGGATCGGCAACGTCTGGGCGCTGACGATGTTCGCCTTGGGCCTCCTGTTCCGCGGATACGCTCCGGTGGTCATCGGCGTCGATCTGGGTGAGCAGTTCGTGCCCCACGGCATCATGATCGGCGCCGGACTGGTGGCGCTGATCCAGATGGTCGCGACCGTGCGCGATCGCGGACCGCAGACGGCGGGGTCGGTCACGGTGGCGGGACGCGGCTTCGGCCGGGCGCTGCTGGGAGGCTTCGGCGCCTACGTGGTGATCGCGGCGCTCCTGGCCGTCGCCGCCGGGATCGCCACGGAGATGCCTCCTGGAGCGCTCATGGCATTCGTCGTCTTCGCCGCCGTGGCCGCGCTCGTCTCCGAGCTCGTGGTCGGGCTGTCGGCGATGCACGCCGGCTGGTTCCCGGCCTTCGCCACCGCGCTGATCTTCCTGGTGATCGGCATGCTGCTCGGCTTCCCCCGGGTACCCCTCGCGCTGCTCGTGGGCTTCACGGCCGCGACCGGCCCGGCGTTCGCGGACATGGGGTACGACCTCAAGGCGGGTTGGATCGTGCGCGGACGCGGCGAAGATCCCGCCCTGGAGCGGGCCGGGCGCAGGCAGCAGTACCTGGCGGAGCTGCTCGGCCTGACGGTGGCCGGGGCGTTCGTGCTGCTGGTGTACCCGCGCCTCTTCGCGGCGGATCTCCTACCGCCGGTGGATCGCGTCTACGCGGCGACGATCGCCGCCGGCGCGAGCCCTGAGCTCGCGCGCTCCCTCCTGGTCTGGGCGGTGCCGGGGGCCGTGGTCCAAGCGGTGGGCGGCGCTTCCCGCCAGATGGGCATCCTCCTGGCCACGGGGCTTCTCATCGTGAACCCGGTGGCGGGCTGGACGGCGGCCGCGGCGCTCGTCGCCCGCGGTGTGCTCAGGCGGCGCTGGGGCGATGCCGCCGAGGGCCCGATGTACGTCGCGGCAGGGGGATTCATCGCGGGTTCGGCCTTGGTGGGCTTCGGGATCGGTGCCTGGAGGGCGCGGTAGAGGTCGCTGACGCGCGGCGCCTGCGACGCCCGGGACCGACTTGCCCCCCCGGGCTATGTGTCTTCACCTTGTGCGGTCGCCGAATCCCAGATCGAACCACTCTGCCCTGGTCGTGGCCCATGCAGAAGATGCTCTCCGGCGCGCTCGGCGCGCTGCTCCTCGTCGTCCTGGCCTCCGCTCCCGTCCAAGCCCAGACGCCCTGGACTCCCTTGAAGCGCGGCAGCGACAACATGCAGGTGCTCGGCCACGTACCGCTCGGGCCACGCCTGTCGGTGGCCGACCTCGACATCGAGCAGGAGCTGAACCGTCCGTACGCGTACGTGGCCCGCATGGTCTACGGCGACGCTGGGCCGAAGGGGCTCGACATCGTCAGCATCGCCGAACCGGAGAAGCCCAAGGTCCTGTATCGCTGGCGCATCGAGAATCAGGACCTGCACCAGCGTACCGGCGGGATGGACGTGAAGCACTTCAAGATCGGCAACCGCTACTACGTGGTTCAGTCCCTCCAGTTCGGCCAGGGTGGACCGGACACCGATCTGGGAGCGGTGGTCCTGGACGTCACGGGGCTGCCCGACGCGTCGACCGTGCGGGAGGTGGCGCGCATCCGTGAGCCGGAGACCCCCGGCGGCTTCCACAACATCTTCATCTACAAGCACTCGAACGGCGGCGTGTACCTGTTCACCACCGTCGGTGGACCCTTCGCGAACGTATACGACCTGGGCCGCGTGGTGAACGGCGACGTCGCCAACGCACGGGTGGCGCGCGTGCCGATCCCGGAGTCGAGCCAGGGCCGGGGCTCGGGCAGGGGCTACCACGACTTCTACGTCGGCTACCACCCGGATACGGGAGAGGACCGCTTCTACGGAGGCGGCACCGGCGGCTACTACATCTACGACATCACGGACCTGCAGAATCCGCAGCTCCGCATCACGCTGACCGGCATCTCCGGAGTCAGCTACGGGCATACCTTCACGCCCAGCCCGGACGGCCGTTACGTCGTGGCCGAGACCGAGTACCAGTACGCCCCGCTGCGCATCTTCGACCTGCAGCCGGCTCTGGACGGTGAGCGGCAGAACATCAACAACCCGATCTCGGCGTTCACCGCCGACTGGCAGCACCTGGTGCACAACCACGAGGTGCGCTGGCCGTTCGTGTTCGTCTCGGGCTACCTGGACGGCCTGCAGATCTTCAACCTCTCGGATCCCAACAACCCCGTGACGGTAGGATACTACGACACCTACATCGGGTCGCCGAACACCGACCGGTACTCGCAGTTCAACGGCGCGTTCGGGATCGACGTGCGCAACGCCGACGGGCTGATCGTCATCAGCGACATGTCCACCGGCTTCTGGACGTTCAAGATGGACGGATTCCAGGGTTGGAACGGCGAGGACTGGGGCTACCCCGACATCTCCTCGGCGCAGAAGTGGGACCAGGGTCCGGCCCGCAGACCGATCAGCCAGTAGGCGACGGGGGCGGGCCGCCAACGGCGACAAGCCATGCCCTTCGGGGCGGAGCAGACATGACGCACCGTTTCATCGGCACGACCACCGCGGCCCTCGCCCTGACGGGGGCCGCGGTCCTGCATCCCGTGGATCAGGCTCCCTCGCTCGCGGGCGTGTGCGCGCCTGACGCGGATCCCCCGGTGTACTACGCCGTGGAGCTGGTGACCACGCGGAACCTCCCCGCCACGGGGCGGGCCACCGGCGTCGGCGAGGTGACGTTCGCGTCGTCGCCCTTCGGCGTGGCGCTGTCCCCGGATGGCAGCTACCACTACGACGTGCGCATCCGCCTGGAGGGCATGAAGGTCCCGCCGCAGGGAACCCTGGTCGCGTGGGCCACCACCACCGAGGTGGACCAGGTTCGGCGCCTGGGAGCTCTGGACGAGCGGCTCACGACCACGGGCTCCGTCGACTGGAACAAGTTCCTGCTTGTCGTGACCCTCGAGGCGAGCGACGACCCGGCGGCGACCGCGTGGACCGGCCCCATCGTGCTGCGTGGCATGTCGCGCAGCGGGATGATGCACACGATGGCCGGCCATGGCCCCTTCCAGCAGGAGCTGTGCGCGAGGTACGGGTACAGCTGATGGCCCGTAGCCTCGTGCTGGGGCTGGCGATGTTCGTCGGCGCCGCCCCGGCCGCCGCCCAGGACCACTCCATGCACATGGCGCACGACATGGGCGCCGGAGTCGGTTGGCGTATGGTGCCCATGGACCCGAACATGCCCATGCTCCCGGGCATCGAGTCCCTGGTCCCGGTGGTGGGCGCCTGGCTCCCCGGCATGGGCATCGACCCCTCCACGCTTCCCGAGGCCCGACCGTCCGAGCTGGTGGCGATGGGCGACGGGGACACCCTGGACATCGCCGTGTCCATGGTGCGCCGGGCGCTCGCCGGTCACGAGATGGTGATGTACGGCTACAACGGCCAGTACCCCGGGCCGCTGATCCGCGCCCCCAGGGGCTCGACGGTGGTGGTGCGCGTCACCAACGAGATCGAGCTCCCGACCACGATCCACTGGCACGGTGTGCGCATCGACAACCGCTTCGACGGGGTGCCCGGCGTCACGCAGAAGCAGATCGAGCGCGGCGAGAGCTTCACCTACGAGGTGAACGTTCCGGACGCCGGCATGTTCTGGTACCACCCGCATGTGCGCGAGGACGTGCAGCAGGATCTGGGTCTCTTCGGCAACCTGCTGGTGACCTCCCCCGACCCCGACTACTACGGGCCGTCGCACCGGGAGGAGGTGTTCGTGCTGGACGACATGCTCATCGACCCCATGGGCCCCCTGCCCTGGGGCGAGGGCGCCCCCACGCACGCGCTCATGGGTCGCTTCGGCAACGTCATGCTGGTCAACGGACAGACCGACTACCGGCTCGACGCGAAGAAGGGTGAGGTCGTCCGCTTCTTCCTCACCAACGTGGCCAACACCCGCACGTTCAACGTCACGTTCGCGGGCGCGAGGGTGAAGGTGGTCGCATCGGACGTGGGCCGCTTCGAGCGCGAGCAATGGGTCCGAAGCGTGGTGATCGCGCCGGCGGAGCGTTACGTGGTGGACGTGCGCTTCGAGGAGGCGGGTCGTGTCGCCATCGCCAACACGATCCAGGCGGTGAACCACTTCCGCGGAACGTTCTACCCGAACGTGGACACGCTGGCCCTCGTGACCGTCTCCGAAGAGCCGGCGTCGCCGGACCTGGCGGCGGCGTTCGAGACGCTCCGGGCCCACGACGACGAGATCGCGGACATCGACCGATTCCGCCCGTACTTCGACAAGGAGCCCGACCAGGAGCTGGAGACGACGCTCCGCGTCCGCGGGCTGCCGGTCCCCATCGTCCAGGCCATGGAGATGGACACGTTGTACGTCCCTCCCATGGAATGGAACGACGCCATGCCCATGATGAACTGGCTGTCGACGGGGGACCAGGTGGAGTGGATCCTCCGCGACCGGCGGACGGGGCTGGAGAACGGAGACATCGACTGGCGCTTCCGCGTCGGCGACGTCGTGAAGATCCGCGTCTTCAACAACCCCAGGTCCTTCCACCCCATGGCGCACCCGTTCCACATGCACGGCCAGCGCTTCCTGGTCACGGCGATGGACGGCGTCCCCACGACGAACCTGGTCTGGAAAGACACGGCGATCATCCCGGTGGGCTCGACGGTTGACCTGCTCCTGGACGTCACCAATCCCGGTACCTGGATGGCGCACTGTCACATCGCCGAGCACCTCCACTCCGGGATGATGTTCGGCTTCGTCGTGGAGCCGTGATACGGCGTATCCACATTGTCGCTGCGCTCGGGGTGCTGGCACTCGGCGCCTTCGCGGTCTCGAGGGTGGTGGAGCGCCGCACGACGATCCGGGAGATCCGCGCGCTGCGTGACGGCGTCTACGAGGCGCGCGTCGCGGCCGACTCGTGCCGGTTCTCGCTCGCCTTGGAAGAGGGCCGACTCCAGCGCTTCTCGCAGTTGGTGGATACGCTGCACAACGAGGTGCGTACCTGGAGCGCTTCCACGCATACAACGATTCGGTCGCCGAATGGGAGGCCCGGGCCGAGCGCCTCCGCACGCATGAGTCCGAGTGTCGCTCGATCATCGAGGCCCACAACGCCCTCAGTGACTCGTTGAGGCGCCGCGCCCTGCTCAGCCCGTGAACCCCAGCCCGCGCACCACGTCCACGCGCGCTCCTCGAGGCGCGCCAGCTCCGCCTCGGCCTCCTCGGTCCGCCCCAGCGCCTGAAGCGTAGAGGGCGCGCCCGGCGAACGGCTCGTCCCCGTGGGCCCGTCACGTCGCCTCGTGGATCCTCAGCGGCGCCCGCCAGGTAGGCACCGGCCCACCCGCTACCCGGCCGCCCAACCTCCGGCAGGCGGCGTCAACGCGCACAGGCCATTCGCCGCCACACCCGTGCCACCGCCTGACGCGTCTGAGCCGCGGGGGGCAGCCGCGGGAGCCGCCGCGGCCGGCGGCCCCGCGAGCCTGAGCAGGACGAAGCGCCCAGAGTGAGTGCACCTCTGGCATGGTTGGCACC
>QJYK01000308.1 GCA_003248075.1 Gemmatimonadota bacterium
TCGTAGGTCTCCGACCAGAGCTGCCGCTGGGTCACGCCGTCGACCAGCTGCGTCGAGATCCGGACGCGCGTTCCCGCGGTACGTACGCTCCCGGTGATTACGTATTCGACGCTCAGCTGCCGGGCGATCTCCTCGAGCGCGAGGCCCGAGTCCTGGTAGCGCGCCACCGCCGCCCGGGCCACCACGAACAGCGAAGAGACCCTTGCCAGCTGGCCGATGATCTCCTCGTGGAGGCCGTCGGCCATGTAGGCGTCGGACGGGTCGGGGCTGAGATTCTCGAGCGGCAGGACCGCCACGGCGGGACCGGTACGCGTACCCGCACTCGCGATGGGACCGTCGCCTTCCGGACGTCGGGCGCTCGGGAGGAGCACCAGCGCCGCGATGCCCAGAGCCAACACCACGCCGAGGAGCGCCGCCTCCGCCAGCGACGGCTTCTGCCGTCCCTTCTCACCGTGGTACCAGGCGAGAACGAGCGTCAGCAGGAATCCGCCGGCCACCGCGACGTCGATGGCCCTCAGGGCGCCGTCCGTGAGGCCCCAGCGCGGCCCCATGACGTCGAACAGCTGCAGGACCGCCCAGCCGGCGGCGAGGTAGGCAGCCGCCCATCGGACTAGCTTTCGCTCCCGGAGCCGATCGATCAGACCCATGCGTCCGCTCCACGATGGCCGCGGTCACTTCCCGACCGCATGGTAGGGCACCCGCTCCCGACTGAGCAATGATCCGGAGGCAGCGCTCCTCCGGCTGTTCCTGCCGGGCTCGGTCGAGGTCGGCCGGCCCGACGCTACGGTCATGGAAAGCGCCACTTCGCAGGTAGCGTCGACGAGCCCACTCGACCGGCTCCCGCGGCGAACGGGGATCGGCTAACGTTCACGCGCTCGGCGGTCTCCAAAGAGGACCCGAGCAGGCCCCACGGGGCCCACAACCGTCGACCGGAGCGCACCATGCGTCGTGCATCGTTTCTGGCGGCCGCCGCCGCCCTCGTCCTCGCCGTCCCTGCGCTCGCGCAGGAATCCACGCTCACCGGCCTCTGGGAGCTCACCTGGGAGACGCCTCGAGGCGTCCAGACCGTGGTGTTCAGCTTCGAGCAGGACGGCATGAACGTCACGGGCGACGCTCAGATGCGCATGGGGGAAGTCCCGATCCAGAACGGCATGCTCCACGGCGACCAGCTCATGTTCAGCTTGGAGATGCGCATGGGCGAGCGCACGATGACCCAGAACTTCGTGGCGACCGTGACCGGCGACACGATGAGCGGCGCCATCAAGACGCCCCGGGGCGAGAACCCGTTCACGGGCAAGCGCAAGCCGGAGTCATGAGCGGTCGCGAGCCGCGATCGGTCTGACGAGGTCGAGGGGTCGGACCCGTCCGGCCCCTCCCTCGCGGCGGGCGGACGCGATTCGGGTCCCTTTCCGAGGCGCACGCGCCCACCTAGTCTGCCCTTCCGGGGCCGTCACCGCTCGGCCCCTTCCGATCACCCGGAGCCGCCCACGTGTTCTCCCAGTCCCCGTTCGGTCCGATGGGCTCGGATTCGGAGATCCGGCGGTTCGAGAAGCTGAAGAAGAGCCTGCCGGCGATCTCGGACGCGTATCGCCGCCGCGAGGCCGTCCACACCTCGGTGGTCGTTCCGTCCATCAGCGTGAACCAGGAGGAGCTCGCGAAGGTCGAGGGGTCGGCGTTCTACGAGGAGAGACTCCTCTTCACGTTGATTCGCCTGATCAACCCGCTTTCTCGGGTGATCTACGTAACCAGCCAGCCCGTTCACGCGGAGATCCTCGAGTACTATCTCCAGCACCTGCCGGGGGTGCCGCTCAGCCGGGTCCGCAACCGCCTCCTGGTGCTGTGCCTGTACGACGCGAGCCCGAAGCCGCTCACTCAGAAGATCCTGGACCGGCCGCGCGTGCTTGAGCGGATGCGCCGGTTCATCGGCGATCCCGGGCGGGCGTACCTCACGTGCTACAACTCGACGGTACTGGAGCGACGTCTGGCGGTGGAGCTCGGCATTCCCCTCAACGCCGTGGACCCGGCGCTTCTGTGGATGGGAACGAAATCGGGGTCGCGGAAGATCTTCGAAGAGGCGGGCGTGGCCTTCGCGCTGGGGAGCAACGACGTGCGTACGCGCGACGACGTGGTCGGCGCCCTCGACCGCTTGGGGCGCGCCCGGCCAGGCATCCGCCGAGCGGTCGTGAAGCTGAACGAGAGCTTCGCGGGGGAGGGGAACGCGGTCTACACGTTCGCCCAGCCCCTGCCCACCGATGATACCGAGCGACTGGTGGCTGTGGCCCGCGGCCTGGAAGGGATGCAGTGGGCGGGCGGCAGGGAGACGCTGGGAGGGTTCCTGCGCAAGCTCGGCGAGATGGGTGGCATCGTCGAGGAGTGGATCGAGGAGGAGGAGATCGAGTCGCCCAGCGTGCAGCTCCGCATCCACCCCGATGGAGACCTGCAAATCCTGTCGACCCACGATCAGGTGTTGGGTGGCTCGACGGGCCAGGTGTATCTGGGCTGCCGCTTCCCGGCCGAAGAAGCGTATCGGAGCGTCATCCTGGATGCAGGAGTGCGTATAGGCAGCGTTCTGGCGAGACGAGGCGCCCTCGGTCGCTTCGGCATCGATTTCGTCGTCACGCGGAAGCGAGGCGGGGCGTGGCAGGCCCATGCCGTCGAGATCAACCTGCGCATGGGAGGCACCACGCCCCCGTTCATGGCGCTCGAGTTCCTCAGCGGCGGCAGACTGGATCCGGACAGCGGCCTCTACATCGCCGCGGACGGGAGAGCGAAGTACTACTACGCCACCGACAACCTGCGCTCGTCCGCATACCGCGGCCTCCTACCGGAGGACCTGCTGGATCTCATGGTGGAGTACGGCATCCACTTCAAGCACCTCAGCCTCACCGGCGTGCTCTTCTTCATGATCGGGGCCCTCTCGCAGTACGGGAAGCTCGGCGTCACCTCGATCGGAAACAGCCCCGACGAGGCCGACCACCTCTACCGCACCACGGTGGGCATCCTCGACCGCGCCACCGGCGCCACCGACCAGGAGCAGGGCAAGCCCCGGTCGCTGTTCGAGCCCGCGCCGCTCACCCTGGTGTAGCCAGGGCCGGACGGGCCGGGCGCCTCAGCGCGCCCCGCCCCCCTCGGGGAACAGCTCGTCCACGTAGCGGCGGAGCATGTTCCGCCACGTGGGCCAGTCGTGGTGCCACTCGGCTCCCCACGAATCCACGCGGTTGGGGATTCCCTTGGAACCGAGGAGGCGCGCCACGCGCCACGACTCTCCGATGTCCTCCGCGCGACCCTCTCCCGATGCCAGCAGCACGTAGCGCTCCCGCAGCCGGGACAGATGTGTGCTCTCGCCGAGCCCGTTCAGCCAGTGCAGGGGGGAGGCGCGCACGAAGTCACCCGTCGCGGGTGCCTTGAGAAAGCGCATGAGGTCGTAGGTTCCGCTCATGCACAGCGCGGCACGGAAGACGTCGGGGTAGCGGCACAGGGCCGCGAGGGCGTTGAACGCGCCGATCGACGCGCCGGCGGTCACGATCTCGATGTCTTCGCTCCGGCAATCGGTGCGGATCGCGGGGACGAGCTCGTGGCGCACGAACTCCTGAAACTGATCCATGAGCCACATTCGATGACCCGGCGATCCCTCCTCGCCGACCATCGCGCGTCCCGCGACACTGTCGCACGAGTAGATCTTGATGCGTCCCGCCGCGAGCTCCTGCTCCAGCGTCGAGATGATCTGGAACCTCTCGATCTCCTCCGCGTCGCCGCCCGCGGTCGGGAAGATGAGCAGCGGCGCGCCGAAGGTGCCCCAGCGCACGACCGTCACGTCCTGCCCGAGTCGTTCCGAGTGCCAGGTCGATCGCTCCTTCACGCGGCGCTCCCTACCGGCTCGTCGGCCCGCCAGCGCTGAATGCGGTCGAAGAAGATCTCGGTGAACTCGTCGACCTCGTGTGGCGGGAATAGCGCAGCCACCTTCTTGCGCACCGCGTCGCGCGCATCGTCGGTGCCGAACCACTCGTGAGTGACCTCGTCGAGATGAGCGAGGTGTTTGGAGCAGAACTCCCCGAAGCGCTCCGTGTCGAAGCGCTCATGGACGATCGGCAGCAGCGCCTCGAGACGCTCCTCGAGCGTCATCCCCTCTTCGACGGCCGCGAAGAAGCGCCGCCATTCGAGCTCCTTTACCGTGCGTCCCGTCGTTGCCGCGAAGACCGCCCAGCGCAAGTTCGCCTTGATGAGCCAGGGGAAGTGGTAGTGGAGTGAGGTGACCTGCGAGTCCGGGCAGGGGTTCGCGAAGTCGATGGGATGCCAGGTTCCCCTCTTGTGCAGGAGCTCACAGGAGTTGAAGTCCCACCCGAAGAACGCGTTGATCACGAGCGTCATGCCGTCGATGAGAGCGCGCTCCGAAGGGGACAGGAAGTCGGCCTTCATCGTGTAGCGGTCGTGCAGTGGGGCCTTCGCGTCGTAGAGCACCACGTGGGTCTGTGGACCCAGGCCGATGCAGCGTACGAACCGATCGAACGGGTGGACGGCCGCCTGAAGTGTCATCACCAGCTTGCCGCTCTGGTCGTAGCTCTCCCGGAGCGCCGACTCGTCTTCCAGGCGTGAGACGGCGCGCCATCCTCCCCCGTCGTACGGCTTCATGAACATCGGGTAGCCCAGCTTCTTGCCGATGGCACCCAGGTCGAAATGACGGGCGTAACGCTGGAGCGTGACCTGCAGGTCTTCCATCGGGTCATATGAGTGCGGCGGGACCAACCAGGTCTCGGGAACGGGGAAGCCCAACCGCACCATGCCGGCGTAGGTCGTCAACTTCTCCATGGACTGGACGGCCCACGGGTTGTTGAACACGTACACGTCGTCGAGGATCACGGCCTTCTTGATCCACTCACGGCGCGTGTGGTACCAGTGGGTGAGGCGATCGATGACCAGATCGTACCGCCGCGGCTCGCGGATATCGAACGGGTCGATGGTCATGCGCTCGACCTCGAAACGGACGGTGTTCCGCCCCTGTGGGATCGCGAGCTCGAGGCGTTTCATGATCTCGGTGAACGCGATCGGCCAGCATATGTCCGCGCCCAGGGACAACCCGATCTTCCTGGTCACCTTCGCCATCGGCGGTTCTCCATGAGGTCTCGGGAGCGGGCCGATGCCTTCGCCCCTCTCCTTGTCATTCGTAGACGAGCCAGAGCGGACCGGGGAAGAGCCACGAGAGCCCCTCCCGCAGGCGGTCGCGCCAATTCTCCCAGTTGTGCCCGTCCCGAGCTTCGACGAAGCGCACCTCCATGCCGGTCTGCTGAAGCAGCGGCACCAGCGAGCGATTCTCGTAGATCAGCGATTCGTAGATCCCACAGCTCACGAACACCTTTTCCGCGACTCGGGTGGGCTGGCGTCGATAGCGGTTCACGAAGTCGGCGATCGGGTCGAAGACCGGCCCCCTGCGGTGGGATCCGATATCCGAGAACGCGAACGAGCCGGACTGGAGAAGGAGGCGCCCATAGAAACCGGGGGTCTTCACCGCGGTGGCCAGAGACGCGACCGCCCCCAGGCTCGCTCCCATCAGGCAACGCCCCTCGGGGCGGCCGATCAGCGGGAGCTCCGATTCGAGCTGTGGCACGAGCTCTTCGGTCAGGTAGTGGCCGTGCGCCTCCGAGGCACGGTACTGCTCCATGCGATCCGGCGGATGCATCAGGGCCGCGATGAGCCCCGGAACCTCGAGTCGATGGATCAGGTTGTCCAGGACCGTCTTGAGCCCGGAAAAGCGCAGGTAATCCCCCCCGTCGTGAACCAGCAGCAGAGGGTACCGCCGCGTCTCCCGGAAGCGGGCCGGACGGTAGATCGTCACGCGCCGTGAGCCACCGAGCGCGCTGCTGTGGAAGACTCGATCCTCCAGGGTCCCCTCACGCGCCGCCGGGTCGGGCTGGGTCCATTCGGGCACCTCGTACCCCGCACCGTGGCACACCGAGTTCGCACCGAACGGGTCGTGCGCGGTCCGCTGGTTGAGGGGGTCCTGGATCCACTGCACGTCGCGCCCGTTGATCACCTCGAGCTTGTACTCGACCCGTGAGCCTTCTGGAAGCTCGAGCACGTCGTACCACAGGTCCGTGCCCTGGATGCGGTGGAGGGGGGATGCCGAGGGGAGCCCATACACCCAGTGCCGGAGGTGCACCTGGTCGGCGCGACCCCGGAAGAGAAAAGTCACCCTCGCGCCTTCCACCACCGGCACGTCGTGGCTGGCCAGGAACGCGTCTATGTCCTCCGTGGCCGGTTGACCCCTCACCAGGCCCTCGACGGCGAGGCCGGTCACGTCCGGAGGAGCGGGGGGTGCGTCGGGGGCCTCGGCGTCGGGTACCCACTTCATGCGGCGCCCCTCCACTGTGCCATGGTCCCGGCCTCGGTGAGACGGACGGATCCGGGGGACCTCCACGCGCCATCGAAGTCGAGGCGGGTGCCGGGGTCGAGCACGACGCACGGCTCCGGCCCGAACCGAAGGGCCAGGCGCGCAACCCGCCCCGGATCCTCGAGCCTGAGACGCCTTGAGCCGTCGGGGAACACCAGAACGCCCGAATAGAGGCACAGCCCCACGTCTCCCATCTCGGCGTGCCCCGGGCCCCACGGAGGCGAATCGTGAAACAGCACGATGCGCGGGGAGAGCGCCATCGCTCCGCCGGAGCATGCGACCACCACCTTCCCCGCGAGAAGCTCGCCGACGCCGAACATGCGTAGCCGATTGACAAGCGCCGGAACGTGTCCGCCCTCGACGACCACGGCCGCCACCGCCTCCAGCGCGCGCCGCAGCTCGTCGCGCTGCTGCGCGATGGACGGACGGTTGTGGGGATCGAATCGTTGGTAGTACGCCGATCGGAGCTCCTGCAGCCTGCCGGCATGATGCCGGTCCAGCGACCGAACCACTGCGAGCGCGTCTGCCAGCTCCGGCCCCACCACCTCGGGGGTCCCCGCGAGGGCCGAGAGGTCGATCCAGGCCTTCATCGCCGGCGCGAGGCGCAGGTTGTACGTGCGGCGCAGCTCCCGGATCCGACTCTGCAGCTCGCGGTGGGCGGCGGTCAGCTCGCGGTCGACCTCGGCTACGCGCTGCGCGCGCGCGTAAAGGCCCAGGTTGAAGGCTCCGGAACCGACCTCGCCCTTCAGCCAGGCATCGTCCTCCTCCCACTCCTGCCAACCCGCCGTAACGAGCGCGACCGGCGCGTCGCCGACGAGCTCACGCACCACGCGGCCCACGTCCGGGGCGGCCCGTTGCGGACCCAGCAGTACCATCCGACCGGGAAAAGCGCTCACCCCGCGCGAACCCGAACGATCTCGCCCACGGTGTCCAGCATCTCGCGGAGCGTGTCGTAATCCGGGTGGCGCATGCGGACCCAGGCGTTTGCCATGTACCCCGCCTCGACCGGCTGTGTAGGCGTGCCCTCCGGGGGCAGGTGCGAGTCCAGGACCCATTCCCCGAAGCGCCGCTGCGCCTCGGCGACGCCCTCGTAGCCGCGGATGTGCCCGTCACGGTCGGGCCGCAGCGCGATCAGTCCGGCCGAGTACTTGCGAGTGGCCTTGGACACCGTGCGCCCGTACAGGACGGCCATCGCCCACTCGAGGTAGATGTCGATCTCGTTGCCGGCGGAGTAGAGGTCCCAGGCGCGCACCCCCGGCGGCCGACAGCCGATCTCGGAGAAGCGCAGCCCCTTGGGGCCGAAAAACCACTCCATGTGCGTGGCCGACGTGTCGATCCCGAGGAGCCCGTTCACCTGGCGGCCGAGCTCGAGCACGGGCTGGTAGCCAGGGGCCGACTCGATGCGGTTCGTGGTCACGAACTGCGGCGAGATCCAGCGCGTGCGCATGGCCTCGAGCACGTTTGGGTAATAGTGGGTGACGAACTCGTGGGCGACGCGACCGCCGATGGTGATGGTGTCGTAGAACGCTTCGTGCCCATCGACGAACTCCTCCACGGCCACCTGCGCTCCGTTCCCCACGCCGGCCTGGGCCAGGGCGTCTTTGAGCGTCTCCATCGAGTCGACGCGCACCGTTCCGGAGGCGCCCGCAGACGATCGGGGCTTCACGATCAACGGGAAGCCCGTATCGGCCGCGAAGGCCAGGATCTCTTCCCGCGAACCGCTGCCGATGGAAGCCGCGGTTGCCACGCCGCCCTCTCTCAGGACCTCCTTCATGGCGGGCTTGTCCCGGCACAGGAAGGCGGTACGCACCGATGTGCCCTGGATACCGAGGGCCTCGCGCGCTTGCGCGGCGGGGAGCACGTGCGCCTCGATGGTCGCCTCCAGACGATCCACCTTGAATCGGGAGTCCAGCCACTCCACGGTGCGTGTGAGGCGCTCGACGTCCACGACGCTCGGGACCTCTTCGTAGTGCACGAGCCAGCGCTTCAGGTCCTCGTCCAGACTCGACTTGGGCCGTTCCCCGATCGCCGAGACATGGGCTCCCGCCTCATATAGGCCGCGCACGAACGATTTCTGGTTCGCGGGGAAGCTTGGCTCGACGAAGACCACGTGCATCGATCGGACCGGTTGGGGTCTTGGGCCCCGGCGGTGGCCGCGGAGCCCGGAGAGGTGTCAGGATAGTAGAGCGCCGGGGCCCCTCGGACGAGGCCCCATGGCCCCTACCCCTACTGCGTGCCCCTGCCTGGCACCCCCGAGGGGCGTTCGGGGGGCATTCGTTCCCTCCGGCCGCCGGGGCCCCTACCTTGGTTCGAACCTGCCGCGCCGAGTCGGTGCGCCGACCGCGAGAGTGTACCCGAACCCTGCCGCCCCGCATGCCCGACGTCACCTTCGTCGCGCCCTTCTTCGCGGAGACGACGCTCCGCTTCCTGGAAGCGGTGATGGGCCTCGAGGGCGTGCGGACCTCGTTGATCAGCCAGGATCCCGTCGAGCGCATCCCCGACAGCCTCCGCGCGCGCCTGGTCGAGCACGTGCGACTCCGCGACGCGCTCGACGCGGGACTGCTGATCCGCGGCGTCGAGGACCTGAGGCGCAGGGGGCAGCGTGTCGACGTCCTCCTCGGTACGCTGGAAGAGCTTCAGGTGCCGCTGGGAGAGACGCGCGATGCGCTCGCCATCTCGGGAATGGGGGCGGTGGCGGCCGCCAACTTCCGCGACAAGTCCCGGATGAAGGACGTCTTGCGGGCCCATGGTGTGCCCTGCGCTCGGCACGTCCTCACGCGCTCTGTGCAGGAGGCGGAGCGCGCGGCTGCCGAGGTCGGTTTTCCTCTCATCGTGAAGCCGCCCGCGGGCTCGGGGTCCCGAGCCACCTTCCGGATCTCGGGAGCAGAGGAGCTGATGGCCTGCCTCCGCCAGATGCCGCCGTCCGCCACGCACCCGACGCTCATCGAGGAGTTCGTGGTCGGAGAGGAGCACTCCTTCGACTCCATGGCGATCGATGGGGACATCGTCTGGCATTCGATCAACCACTACCTGCCTTCGGCGCTCGAGGTGCTGCGCGAGCCCTGGATCCAGTGGTGCGTGCTCCTGCCCCGTGAGGTGGACGATCCGCGTTACGACGGAATACGGGACGTGGCGGGCAAAGCGCTCCGCGCCCTGGGCATGAGGACGGGGATGAGCCACATGGAGTGGTTCCGCCGGCCCGATGGAAGCGTCGCCATCTCGGAGGTCGGCGCGCGGCCGCCGGGGGCGCGCTTCGTCAACCTGATCTCGTGGGCGCACGACTTCGATCTCTTCCACGCCTGGGCGGAAACGATGGTCTTCGGTCGCTTCCTGCCTCGTCCCCGCCCTTACGCGGCCGGCGCGGCCTACCTGCGCGGCCAGGGAGAAGGGCGCGTGGCCGCCGTGCGCGGTCTCGTCGAGGTCATGGAGGAGCTGGGCCCCCTGGTGGTGGAGGCCCGGATGCCCAGAGAGGGACAGCAGGCCAGTGGCACCTACGAGGGCGAGGGGTACGTCATCGTCCGACATCCGAGCACCGACGTCGTCAAAGACGCGCTCTGGAGCATCGTGACCCGTGTGCGGGTCGAGTTGAGGTGAGCGGCATGAAACCCGTGAGAGCCGTTACATGAACGTCCTGATGATCTCCCCCGGCTTCCCGAAGGAGATGCAGTTCTTCACCCGCGGGTTGGCCAACGTCGGCGCGAAGGTGATCGGCCTCGGCGACCAACCCGAGAGCCAGTTACCGGAGGTGGCCCGGCAGAGCCTGTCCGCCTACCTACACGTCCCCTCTTTCCAGGACGATGGGGCGATCGTCGACCGGGTCGCGGCCTGGGCTCGCGAGACGCCCATCCACCGGGCGGAATGCCTTTGGGAGCCGTACGTGATCCTCGCGGCTCGCATCAGGGAACGGCTGGGCCTCCCCGGCCTGACGGTCGAGCAGACGATCCCCTTCCGCGACAAGGAGGTCATGAAGCGGGTTCTGGACGCGGCCGGCATCCGCACGCCGCACCATTACAGCGCGACGACCGTGGCCGGCGTCATCGAAGCCGCCGAGACGATCGGCTATCCGGTCATCGTCAAACCCATCGCCGGGGCGGGCTCCGAGAGCACGTATCGGGTGGACGCGCGCGAGGATCTGGACCGAATCGTTCCCGCTCTGCGCCACGTGACGGAGGTGAGCGTCGAGGAGTTCGTCGTC
>QJYK01000190.1 GCA_003248075.1 Gemmatimonadota bacterium
GTCCGAGGAGACCGCCTTCATGCTGCTTGGGCGCATGGTCGAGCACGGTCCGACCGAGGAGTTGTTCCTGCGCCCGCACGACCAGCAGACCGCCGACTACATCGAGGGCCGCTACGGCTGATCGGGCGGCCCAGTCAGCGTCTGGAAGCGCGGATACTCCCGTAACGGATCGAAGAGCGGGTCCCACCGGAGCTCGCCCGCCGTGAGGCTTACGAAGTACTCGGCCCCCAAGAGGTACTCGATCTCATCCAGGGCCTCCTCGTAATCGCCCAGGATCACCAGGACGCGCATGCGCGCTTCGCGGTGGGAGTCCCTCAGCCACAGGTCCCGCTCGAAGAACGACGCTGCGCTGTCGGCGTGCGCGAGCGCCTCTTCGCGGCGGCCCAAACGCGCGAGGTCGGGGGCGATCGCCGTGTGCCACGAGCCCCGCAGCACGAAGGCGTCGGCCTCCTTCTCGTAGATCCGCACCGCTTCTTCCGCGTGATACGCGGCAGAATCCGGCATGCCCAGGAATGCGTACAGCTTGGCGCGATGCGACGCCATTGCATCGAAGCCCCACTGCCGGTGGAAGCGGTCGGTCTCCCACTGCTCCAGGATCTCCATCGCCTTCCGATACTTCCGGAGCATGACCCAGAACTCGTACCCGCCACCTGCGAACGCACCCTCCCCGTATGTCTCCACCATGCGCTCCAGAGCAGGCCGCACGGCGGACGTGTCTCCCGTCTCCTGGAGCTCCAGGTAGATGCGTACCCAATCGGCGGAGAAGGGGCTGCCTCGCTCCTCCAGCACCTCATGCGTCGCCCACACGTCTTTCCAGCGGCGCTGGGCTCTCCTGGTAGCCAGGAGCTCCCCGGCCGTCCCGGGGCGAGAGCCCTCCGGGATGAGCGCGTTCAAGAGGCGAGCGGCTTCGTCCAGGTTGCCCATCCGGCGCTCCGCGCCGGCGACCATGAGCTTGGCCCAGGCCTCTCCCGGCACATCCTGAAGGGCGACGCGGGCCTCGGCCAACGCCGGCCCGGGGTCCAGGTCCACCCAGAGGTACCGCTGGGCGCGGGTGAGCCTCAGCTGCGGGAGGTCGGGGTCCAGCTCGGTGGCGCGGCGGATGGCCTCGTCGGCCTCGGCCACCGACTCGGCCGCAGGGGCGAAGTTCCACCAGTAGAGACGGAGGTTCTGCATTCCTAGCTCCGCCCAGGCAAGGGCGAAGGAAGGGTCCTGCTCCACCGCTTCCCGGAAGCGGTCCCGGGCGCGACGCCAGTGTTCCGCTCGGTCGACGCCTCCGGCGGCGGTCCCGGCCTCGACGGCCACGCGCCCACGCAGGTAGGCGTCGTATGCGTCACCGTTCGTGGTGGGCACGTCGGCGATGCGCTCGCCCTCTTCCTGGCTCAGCTGCAGGCCCAGCGCGCCGACCACGTGTTCCGCGACCTGGCGCTGTACTGCGAAGACGCCCGCGACGTCGCGGAGGTCGCTCTCGAAGGACTCGCCCCACAGGGCGCTGCCGTTGCCGGAGTCCACGAGGCTCATGCGCACGATGACCGCCGTTCCGGCCCGCTGCACGCTGCCCGACAGGACGTATCGGCATCCCAGCTCGGCGCAGATGTCGGCCAGCGCCAGCTCGCTCCCTTTGTAACGGCGCACGTCCTGGCGCGCGACGACGCCGACGGTGGCTTGCTTGGTGAACTGGGTCACGACCTCGTCGTGAAGCCCGTCGGCGAAGTATGAGTCGTCCGGGGCGGCCGAGAGGTTCTCGAAGGGGAGGATGGCCAGCATGTCGGCCGGCGCAGGGCGGTCGGGCGTCGCCTCGACGCCCGGCGGTTCCATGGCCAACGTCCCCTGGAAGATCCGCCACCCGGTGAACGTCGTGACGGCGATGACGACCACGGCGACAGCGAAGCGGAGCGTCGCGCCCCTGGCCCATGGCGGGGCCCCTCCCGCGGGCACGTCCCTCGCCGCCCCGTCGACGACGGCAGTGACACCGGCCGGCCCCACATCGAACGCCCACGACAGCACCGCCGCCACGGGGAAGCCGGCCAAGGCGGCGATGATGACGGCGCGGAAGACCCAGTCGGGCAGGCCGAGGCCGGGGACCACCAGCTCGGAGACCTGCATCACCACGAAGGCCACGAAGCCGTAGGCGATCAACGTGCGGGTTACGCGCCGCCGCTGCAGTTCGGCCATGAATGCCTTCAGAGGTCCTCGGGGAGCCGTCATTGAATAGCCACTCCGTAGCGGGCCAGTAGCTCGATGAATCCAGGATGGTCCCGGAGGGGCGTCCAGAGGGGGCTGATCGCAGCCCAGGCGGGCGAAGGATCGTGCAGGCGGGCCCAGAACTCGTCCAAACGCCTAACCGCCTCGTCCTCCTCCCCTTGGGCGAGGTGAAAGAGGGCCCAGTAGTAGGAGATGGAGTACTCTCCGTAGGCGTCAGGGTACTCCTCCAGTAGGGCCTCCGCCTGCTGCAAAGCGGCGGCGGCGCCTTCGTAGTCCTCAGCCAGAATGAGGGCTCGTGCCAGGGAAGCCCGATGTGTCGGCTCAGCGGCCGGGAGAACCTCCCGGGAGCGAAGGGCGGCGGCCAGGGACTGTCCAGCAATCCGTGCCGAGTCGGCCCACCCGGCCAAGCGGTACATGGTGGCCAGGTACTCGTTGGCGGTGTGCGCTCCCTCCCCCCGAGTGTGGGCCTCGGCGAGTAAGGCCTCGAAGTCACCGGCGATGAACCGGATGGCCGTCTCCCACGCGGCGGGGATAGGTACGCGGTCCCGCACCGACTCCATGTACCTGCGCGCTCCCGCAGTGTCGCCCTTCGGGGTGATCTCGGTTCCGAAGCGTTCGTTGTAGAGAGCCAGGTTGTCTGGATCCAGCGCGATGGCCCGCTCCTGGGCCGTGGCTGCCTCGGCTCCCCGTCCCAGCCACTTGTTGCATATGGCCAGCTCGATGTAGGCGTTGACGTTAGCCGGATCCAACATCAACACCCGCTCGTGCGCCTGGACACACTCCTGGAACCGTCCCTGTCGCTTGGAGAGGGTGCCCGCCAGAAGGAGGGCATCGACATCGCCAGGCCAACGTGCCTGCATGAGCCGCAGGATCCGTGAGGCTTCCCCGTAGTCCCGCTCCGCGAAGTAGACGAACATGGCTCGCGCGTACAGCGTCTCCGGTGCGTCCGGCGCCAGGGCGGTGGCCGAGTCCACCGCCTCCTGAGCGAGCGCGTGCCATCGTCCGGCTTCGGGTCCCCCCCGACGCGCGCTCATCTCGAGCGGCCAGATCATCGCCGCCCACGCCTGCGCGAAGCTCGGATCCAGCCTGACGGCCCGCTGAAGCGCCTCCAGCGCTTCCTCAAGGCTTCCGCCGTAACGGCTGAGGGTCCTTCCTTCGAGGAACGCCGTAAAGGCGTCGGGGCTTTCGGTGGGCAGCTCCGCCAACCACGTCGCCTCGCCGGGCGTCAGCGGACTCTCCAGCACCCCGACGATGCGGCTGGCGACGTCGCTGAGCATATCCAGCGCGGACTGAACGGAATAGGGCTCGTCCCACTGGTCGGCGAAGATCTGGACCCCGGACGATCCGTCGACGAGTTGCACGTTCATGCGCAGGCGATCACCTGACTGGATGACGCTGCCCTCCAGGAGGACACGCGCTCCCAGGTCTGCAGCGATGTCCCGGTTGGGGGGCCGATCTTCCCCTGCGTAGCGCGCCACGGAGGTTCGACCGATGACCTCAAGGCCATCCAGCTTGGACATGCGCAGCAGGAGCTCGTCGTGCAGGCCCTCGGCGAAGAAGGCAGCGCCCTCGGAGCCGTCGGCGCTGCGGTTGTCGAACGGAAGGATGGCCAGGGTGTTGCTCCGGACGGCTTCGACGGAGTCCGTCGGCTGCCTGTCCTTCAAAGGCCCCCAGAGCAGGACGCCCCCGACGCCGGCCCCAACGAGCCCCAGCAACAGCACGGCCTCCGGTGCGTTGACTCGCTGGCGCCCTTTCTCACCGTGGTACCAGCCAAGCACCGCCGCGACCAGGAGCCCCACCATCAGCACGACATCGAGCGCCCGGCCGGCGCCGGGAGTGAGCCCCCACCGATCCCCCAGCACCTCCACGACGGACCAGATGGGCACCGCCACGGCCAGGTAGGCCAGAATCCACTGGCCGATCCTGCGTTCCTTCACGCGGTCGATGAGGCCGGGCATGGTGGATCCACGCGTCAGGCGCCGCTATCAGCGGTGAGCGCTTGGAAGCGGGGGTCGTGTCGGAGGGGATCGTACCTGGGATCGTAGCGGAGCATCGCCGGTGTGAGAGACTCGAAATAAGTCCTCCGGAGAAGGGACTCGATCTCGTCCAGCGCCTCCCCGTGGCGTCCCAGGACCACCTTGACCTGCACTCCCTCGGTCCCAGGACCGACCCAGGCGTCGTGGCTCCACGCATCCGCCTGGATTTCGATGTTCCTGAGGGCTTCCTCCTCGCGCCCCAGGATGGCCTGCATCAGGGCCACGCGCCCTTCCCACGTTCCCGGCCGAATCGCGTCCCGATGTGCTTGATAGTAGACGAGGGCGATCTCTGCGTTCTTGCGCGCCGCCAGCGAGTCACCCATGAGGTGGTAGATCTCCGCCCGCTTGGCCGAGCGCGGTGTGGGTCCCTCCTGGCTCCCAATCTGATCGCCCGGGCCCGCGTTCAGAAGGCGCAAGGCCTCATCGAAGTCACGAAGCAGGACCCACCACTCGGAGCCCCCCCCATAGAACGCGGCCTCGCCGAGCACGGCAACGCCCTGTTCCGTCCATGCACGGAGCTCCGCGGTATCGCCCCTTTGTTCCAGGCGGAGCCGGATATCGGCCGGGTGCGGATAGTCGGGTGCCATGACCTGGGCGAGGCGGTCGAGCCACTCCCGAGCCTCGTCCCACCTGCGCTGTGCGCGGTACAGCTGGAATACGGTCCAGTAGTAGATTCGCTCGCTGGGATCGATCTCGATGAGTCGGCGCCACCACTGAACGGCCTCGTTCCATCGGCCAAGACGATACTGGAGTGAGGCGGCCAGCTGGATGGTTTCGAGGTCGCCCGGGGCCACAGAGAGCGCCACATAGACGTGCTCCAACGCCGACGAGTAGTCACCGGTGACCCTGTAATCTCTCCACGCCTGGGCCCGGGCTGTGCCCGGATCTTCGGGTGCCAACTCCATCGCCCGACGTAGCGCGGCCTCGCCCTCCCGGAGCAGCGCGGCATGGGGCGCGACGCTGACCCACTCTCCGAGGAAGTACCCGCGGGCCAACTCCGCCCAGGCCGAGCCGAAGGCGGGATCCATCTCGACGGCATTCCGCAGGCTCTCGATGGCAGGGAGGATGTCTCTCCAGTCCCCCACACCTCCGCGAAGGAGCGCCCGACCCCTCAGGAATGCGTCGTAGGCGGCCATGTTCTCAGTAGGATGCGCGGCAATACGGCGCCGCGCATTCTGGCTCAGGGCGCGGCCCAGGCTCCTGGCCACGTTGTCGGCGATGCGCGTCTGGATCTCGAAGATGTCGCTCTCGTCACCCTCGAACGTCTCCGCCCACAGGTGGGTGTCGGACGCCGCGTCGATGAGCTGGAATCGGACCCGCACCCGGTCACCGTTCTTCTGGGCTGTGCTCTCCGTGGCGTACCGACACCCCAGCCGCGCACAGATCTGGGGGATCGTCAGCGTCGAGTCTCGGTAGGCCAGAACGGAGCTCCGGGAAGTGAAGGACAGGTCCGTGATCTGGTGGAGGCGCACCAGGATCTCGTCGTGTAGCCCCTCGGCGAAGTAGGCCTCGTCCGGGTCGGCGCTCAGGTTCTGGATAGGGAGCACCGCCAGCACCTCCGACACCGGGGCTGGCAAGGTAGGCACCGTGGCGGCGGTCGGTTGGGCGCGTGCCCCGCCATGCTGGAAGACGCGCCACCCCGCCCAGCCGGAAGCGGCCACCACCACCAGCAGCAGCGCTCCGCGCAGCCAGAGGCCCGCGACCGTCACCGGGTCTCCTGTGGAACTCCCGTCAGCCCCCTCGCGCGCAGCCGGCCGCACGGAGACGTCGAAGACCCACGACAAGACCGCCGTCACAGGGAAGCCGGCCAGGGCCGTGATGACGATGGCACGGAAGACCCAGTCGGGCATACCGAGTCCGGGTACCACCAGCTCCGAGACCTGCATGACCACGAACGCCACTACCCCGTAACCGATGAGGGTGCGGGCTACACGCCTTCTCTGCAGCTCGGACAACAGGCGGTCCAGGGCAGACCGCGGGCCGTTCATGGTGCCCAAGGTGCGCGGCACAGGACCCTGGCCGCAACGGCCCCACGCTTGCAGAACCTCGTAGGAGGGTGCCATGATGTCGCATCCGGGTTACCTGTGGCCTGCCCCGGAGTGGTGACATGAGGATTCGAGCGGCTTGCTCGAGCTTCCGTGCGACGGTAGTCCGGTCGCTCAGTGTCGCGCTACTGCTGATGGGTCCAGCGCTTCCCTCCCGAGCGCAAGAGACGGGCATCGTCACCGGCCTCGTCACGTCCGCGTCCGGGCGCCCCCTACCAGCGGCGCAGGTCTACATCTCCGGGACGGGCGTGGGCGCCCTCACGAACGAGGCCGGGCACTATCTCCTCCTCGACGCCCCCGTGGGTGAGCACGAGATACGCGTATTGCTCGTAGGCTACCGCGAGGAGTCCCGCACGGTCACGGTCTCGGCCGGAACGGCCACGCTGGCGGATTTCATGCTCACCTGGAGCGCCATCGGGCTCGAGGAGATCGTCGTCACCGGGACGGGACAGGCCGTGGAGCGCCGCCGCCTCGGCAACACCGTCGCCACCGTGGATGCCGCGGCCGTGGCCGACGCCCCCATCACGAACCTGAGCGAGCTGCTCCAGGCCCGTGAGCCGTCGGTGGTCGGGCTGACCTCCGACGGCGCCGTGGGCTCGGGCGCGCGCCTACGCATCCGGGGAAGCAACAGCCTGTCCATGTCCAACGAGCCCGTGGTCTACGTGGACGGCCTCCGGGTGGACAACGCAGGAGACAACGGGAGGTTCGGGCGGGGCGGCGACGGGGGCTCTCGCCTCGACGACATCAACTGGGAGGCGGTGGAGCGGGTGGAGATCCTCAAGGGCGCCGCCGCCGCCACCCTGTACGGCAGCGAGGCGTCCTCGGGCATCATCCAGATCTTCACGAAGGCCGGGCGGCCGGGGCAGGGACGGTTCACGGTGCGGGTCGACGGGGGCCTCTCGGTGACCCCCGATGTCATTCCGCCCAATGCGGGCTTCGCCCGTGACGCCGACGAGGCGGCCCGCCTCAGCGAGATGTACCGTCTGGATCTCGAGCCGTTCGAGGTCTTCGAGCGCGACTTCATGGGCGACATGCTGGAGCGTGGGAGCCAGAAGGGCGTCTCGGCGGACGTCTCCGGGGGCTCGGACGAGGTCCACTACTACGTGGCGGCCCGCTACTTCGACGAAGACGGGACCCTGGGAGCACAGGAGCTCGGCGGCGCCCGGGATATCGTTCGGCGCGTCCAGGTGAACACGTCCGTGACCTTCCTCCCACGCGAGCGCCTGACGCTGCGCGTCACGACGGGCTTCAGCGACGTTCACCTGGAGACCTTCCAGCGGAACAACAACGTGTTCGCGCCGCTCACGACAGTGGTGGCGGCCAAGCCGGAGGATGCGCAGTGCGACGCCTCGGCCCTGGACGAGACGCGGATGTTCGGCAAGGTCACCCCCTTGTGCACGGGGGCCGGCAATCCCTGGGGATCCTGGGGCTTTGGCACTCCCCGGGAGATGATGCAGTACGAGTGGGACGACGACACGCAGCATCTGACGGGGTCCGCGAGCCTGTCGTGGTCCGGCCAGTCGGGACTGTCTGTGCAGGCATCCGGGGGTCTGGACCAGGTCAACACCCGCACTACCTCGCGCATCCCCTTCGGGTGGGGTGTCGATGGCGTCTCCCGAATGTACGCGCCTCAAGGGTTCCGCTTCATCGGAGACAGGAGCCACCGGGAGCTCACGTTCGATTCCAAGGCGGGCTGGAGCACGGGTTTCGGCGGTGGCGACTTCTCGTCGGACCTGACCGCGGGGGGACAGGCGTTCCTCACCGACGACCGGCTCGACGACGCCGTGGGGATCCAGTTCCCCGCACCGGGTGTGGAGGTGGTCCAGGCGGGAGAGGTCACCCAGGCCAATGACAGTTGGTCGTCGAAGGTGAGCCTGGGCACCTATCTCCAGGAGCAGGTGGGCTACCGAGATTGGCTCTTCGGCACCGTGGGGGCGCGCTTCGACAGGACCAGCGCCTTCGGCAGGGAGGCGGGCAGCGCCTTCTATCCCAAGGCCAGCGTGTCGGCCATCCTCACCGATATCCCGCTTATGGACCTGTCCTGGCTCTCCACCCTCCGCCTGCGCGCCGCGTACGGCCAGTCCGGGCTCCAGCCCGGCACCTTCGACAAGCTCACAACGTACACCACGGTGCAGACGCCCACGGGCGGAGGGCTGGCCCCGGACAACATCGGGAACGCGCTGCTCAAGCCCGAGCGGGCGAGGGAGATGGAGGTGGGCCTCGACGCCGAGCTCCTACGGGGCCGCGTCGGGTTGGACGTGACCTACTGGGACAGGACCACCACCGACGCCCTCATCACCCGGCAGTTCCCCACCGCGGGCGGGTTCACCGCCAGTCAGCTCGACAACATCGGTCGCCTGGACGCCCACGGGCTGGAGATCCGCCTCAACGCCCTGGTCCTCGACCGCCCGGGGCTGGCGCTCAACCTCTTCGCCAATGGCGCCTACCTGAGCGAAGTCATCACCAGCATGGGCGGCGCGCCCATGATCACCGCGAGCTCCCCGGCCTACACCCGCCATCGCAACGCCCTGGTGGAGGGATTCACCCCGGGTTCCCACTTCGGCGCGCAGCTCATTCCCGTCTGCGGCCCTGGGGTGGAACGGACCTGCTACACGCCCGGCTCCACGGTCCCCTTCGACACCAACGGGGACGGGATCCCCGATTCGCTGGCCGAACTCCAGGCCTTCCTCACGTCCATGGACGCCGTGCCGCTGGGCAACTCGGGGCCCCTGGCACCGCTCCTGGACGACGAGGACGGCGACGGAGACCTCTACGACCACTACCTGGGCAAGCCGTATCCGGACTGGCAAGGCTCCTTCGGCTTCGAGCTGACGTTCAAAGAACGGCTCACCGTGAACGCGATGCTGGAGTACCGGGGCGGGAGCTACAGCGTCAGCAACCTGGGCGGGGCGTTCCGGAACTCCACCTTCCGGAACGTGCGCAAGGCGGCGGAGGTGGAGAGCACGCTCCTGAACCCAGCCACCCGGAGCGACGTCGAGGCCCGCACGCAGGCGGCCCTGACCTGGGCCGAGGAGCTGGTCGCCCTCTACCCCTACAGCGGGGTCAACATGGTGGAGCCCGGGGACTTCATCCGCTGGCGGGAGCTCAGCGTCACCTACCGCATTCCCGAGGGGTGGGCCGCACGCTTTGGTGCCCGAAACGCGTCGGTGAGCCTCTCCGGCCGGAACCTCTTCCTCTGGACCCGATATGGCGGGGTGGAGCCGGAAGGGAACGAGCTGAGCCGGTGTGGCGGCGCGGGGGAAGCCATGAACGGCGTCCAATGCAACTTCCTCGAGGCCGTGGAGGTCTGGAACCTGCCGCTGCCCAGGCGGATCACCATGTCTGTGAGGGTGGGGCTGTGAGCGGGAGCAGAGTGCGTCTGCCACGGCCGGCCGAGGTCCGGTGCCGGATTCGACGGGCGGTGGCAACCATGACACTTCTGAGCGCCATGCCCATCCTTGGCGCCTGCGGCGACCTTCTCGAGGTCGAGAACCCTGCCACCATCGGCGAGGACGACGTCCGTAACGCGGCGAGCGCCACCCTGTGGGCCAACGGTACGCTGCTCAGCGTGCAGCAGGGGTGGGACAACATGCTGGTGCTCGTGTCCACGGCTTCCGACGAGCTACGCTTCCGGGGCCCCCACCAATGGTGGGGGCAGATCGATCGGGGCATGCTCTCCGACCCGGACAACGGGGGCATCGTGGCGATGTTCCCGGCAGCGTCTTCGGCGCACTGGATGACCCGTGAAGCCGTAGGCGTTCTGGACAGCCTCCATCAAGCGGGCGACCTCGCCGACCCGGCACCCCTGATCCGCGTCCTCTTCTACGGGGCGATCGCCCACGCGACCCTCCCGGACGCCCTCGCGGACTTTGCCCCCTCGGATCGCACCGAGGCGGGACCGGCCCTCGGGTCGGCGAACATGGCCTCCCTGTACGACACCGCGGTGGCCTACGTCGACGGAGCGCTCGCGCTGAACACGAATACCGAGATGCGCCGGGACCTTACCGCCATGCGCGCTCGTGCCCGCTTCGCCCGGAGTGTCTGGCAGCGGATTCGGCCTCCACCGACCGACCAGTCGGGAGGCGGCTATGTCGCGGACGCTCAGGCCGTCCTGGACGCCTTGGCCGCTCTGGCCATGGACCCCGGCGACTGGCGCTTCCAGTTCAGCTTCCCCTTCGACATCGCCGGCTCCGACACGCGTGGCCTCGCCTGCTTCGGCAATCTCAGCCTGGGCGACCGCTATCAATCTCCAGCAATGGCCAGCG